>CAKRJM010000005.1 GCA_934351765.1 uncultured Lachnospiraceae bacterium
GACGTAGGTGCGGTAAAGGCAGCAACCGATGCAGGCGCAGCGGCAGCAGAGCGCGTAGGCGAGCTGGTATCGATTCATGTGATCCCCAGACCTCATGAGGAGGTTGAGGCAATCCTGCCTTCTCTGAACCGGTAATCATTCTGCACAGCGAAATCGAGCTGGGTGCTGAAACATGATTATGATTTATGGAACCGCAAAAACGAAGAGAAGGAGGCAGTGAAGGATCATGAAAGTGATTACAGAAGCAGTACTCCGCAATGAACTGCGGGCGGAGATTCCGGAAACGTATACGATTCCGGAGGGAAAGATCTTATCTCCTGCCGCCAGAGAATATCTTCAGCAGTGTAAGGTGAAAATCCTTGATGGAAGGAAAAAGGCAGCCGCGCCTGCGTCCGTACCGAAGGCAGCGGAGGAACCGGCCGATGCTTCGAAGCGTGAGCAGCCTGTGAGCAGCGAAAAGTCTGACGGAGCCGTACCGGTAAAGCCGAAATACCAGGATTTTGAGACCGGAGCGTATTATTTTGAGAAGCCGGAGCATATGACTCAGCTTTTCGGAAACTATCTTGTGGTAAAGGATCACAAGCGGATCTATTTCCGTGGAAAACTGGACAGTCTGGAAAGCCTGTTCATCGTCAACCAGACGATCCTGGAGGAGATGGGTGAGCCGAAGACGCTGGTAGATGATCTTCAGGACGTTCTGGCGAGTATCCGTGAGATCATGCGCTGTGATGTCCTGGACGAGCCGTTCCGGCGAGATTACATGATCGGTCTCAGCCATAAGGAGCTGCGGGAGCATTCTCACAATCCGATGAAGTATTATAAGATTAAGCAGATGCTTCTTCCGGATCATACCCTGGGAAAGACCTATGCCCTGTTAAATCAGCTTCGGAGCGCGGTGCGTGAGACTGAGGTGGCAGCGGCGGCAGCTTTCCATGAAGGAAAGAGCTATACCAGGGAGGATATCATCGAGGAGCTGAACCGGATGTCCAGCGCCATGCATATCCTGATGTGCAAGTATCTGGCAGGCGAATACAAAACAGATTAAACAGAGGTATAAAGCATGAAACAGCTCATAGAAAAGGTTCTGGATGCGCTGACAGATGCCGGTCTTGTCGAGGTTGAGGTTTCGGCAAGACATGTTCATCTGACACAGGAGGATCTGGAGCGCCTGTTTGGGAAAGGGGCAGAGCTTCATCCGAAGCGTCCGCTTTCCCAGCCGGGACAGTTTCTCAGTGAGGAACGGGTAACGATCCGCGGACCGAAGGGAGAAAAGACCCGTGTAGCCGTTCTTGGACCGGTGCGGAAAGCAACTCAGGTAGAGCTTTCCAGGAGCGACTGTGTGGCACTTGGCGTAAAGGCTCCCATCCGGGAATCCGGTGATGTAAAAGGCTCCGCGCCCATGACGGTCGTGGGACCGGAGGGAACCATCGAGATTTCGGAGGGAACCATCATCGCCCACAACCACATTCATGTTCCTGAGGAGACCGCAAAACGGCTGGGACTGGCAGACAAGGAGCGGGTAAGTGTCCGGATCCTGACAGACCGGCCGGTGGTGTTTGAGGATGTGATCATCCGCGTCAGCGACAGGTTTACATTTAAGATGCATGTGGACTTTGACGAGGCGAATGCAGCGGAGGTAAGCGGGTTTACACTGGGTCAGATTATCCGCCATTAAGAAACAGACAAGGGGAGTTACTATGGATATCAAAGCAGTGGAAGCATTCATGAAACAGGTAGGAGAGTCCGAAACAAAGACCTTTCCCCATACGGGCAGGTTAAAGACCGGACTGGATCTGGGAACTGCCTGCATCGTTTTAGTAGTTCTGGACGAAGAAAATCGTCCGGTGGCCTGTGAGAAGCAGGCGGCCAGAGTTCTGCGGGACGGTGTGGTGGTCGATTATTCCGGCGCGCTGAGGATCGTAAAAGAGCTGAAGGAAAAGCTGGAGGAACGGCTGGGGCAGGAGCTTGTCGAGTGCGCCATTGCCATGCCCGCCGGTACGGAGAGCAGCATAAAGACCCATCAGTATGTGGCAGAGGGAGCGGGGTTTGAGGTTACGGCAGTCCTCGATGAGCCTTCCTCCGCCAACGCGGTCTACAAGATCGACAACGGCGTGATTGTTGATGTGGGCGGCGGAACGACGGGGCTTGCGGTGATTCATGACGGAAGAGTGGTACAGGTAGAGGACGAACCCACCGGGGGAACGCACCTCTCCCTGGTACTGGCCGGCAATTACCATATTCCCTTTGAAGAGGCGGAGCAGATTAAGCAGGATTACAGCCGGCATAAGGAAATTCTTCCGGTGCTGAAGCCGGTCGCGGAAAAGATTGCTTCGATCATTCGCCGCTATGTAAGCGGAAAGGATGTGGATACGATCTACCTGTGCGGCGGAACCTGCTGTCTGACCGGCATTGAGAAGATTATTGAAAAGGAAACCGGAATCCGGACAATCAAACCGGAGAATCCGTTCCTTGTGACTCCGGCCGGGATTGCCATGAACTGTGTCCTGGAACCGGAGAGATAGGAATGACTGGTAAGGGCAGGATCGGCATAAGTACGATTGCAGCGGAAAATGAGAGAAAGGAGGGGAGCACATGGACAAAGACGCGTTGGTGAGCGAAATCTGCCGCAGAGTGGAAGAAAAGCTTCAGGCGCTGGAAACCGGCACAGAGCCGGAGAACGAGGAAGAAAAGAAAGGAAAGCGAAAGCTTCTTCTTCTGACCGAGGAGCATGGGGATGCGTGTCATGAGTTTCTGAAAAACAGGGAGCTTGGAGCCTGTTTCCATGTAGAATGTGCGCTGTTGGCGGACAATCAGTGCAGGATCGATGACTACGAGGGCATTGTGGTATATACATTATCGGTCGGTGCACTGGCGAAGCTGGCAGCCGGAATCGTGGACAATGGATTTACCGGCCTGTTTGCAGAGGCACTGTTAAAGGGAAAGAAGATTTGGCTGGTAAAAGAGGGCATTGAGCTGTGTTCATATAAAGAAACGGCAGCACCTGCATATTATAGGCTCATGGAGGAAAAGCTGGAATTCTTAAAGGAAGCCGGCATTATCGTTGCCGCGCAGGATCAGATCCCCGGACTGATTACCGGAAGCGGGGCAGTTTGCCCGGAGGTACGATGTGCCCAGGCAGAATGCAGTAAAAATGCAGAAAAAGAAACAGATACAGCAGATGCGGGAAAAACCGGAAAAACGGCGGTGCTTTCCAAAAAAATCATAACAGAGCGGGATATTGTTCTTCTTGCACAGGAAAAGACTGTGAAGGTCATTGTAGGAGAGCATGCAATTCTTACGGATCTTGCGAAAGAGTATGCCGCAAAGCATAAGATCGAGATCAGCAGGGATCCTGCTTAGAAAGGGCGGAGAACCATGAAAACAGGAAAAGTGATTGGAAATATCTGGGCAACAAGGAAGGAAGAGAAACTTGCAGGCCTGAAGCTCCTGGTGGTTCAGCCCATCAATCTCCTGAATGAAGCACCCATTGAGACGCCTGTTGTGGCTGCCGATATCATCGGGGCCGGTGTCGGAGAAAAGGTGCTTTATGTTGGCGGAAGCTCTGCGCGTGGCGCAGCCGGAAGCATGGATATTCCGGTTGACGCTACCATCGTGGGGATCGTAGACAATCAGGAGATCGTGGACGTATAAAAATAACAGAGACAGGAGGAGGAATATGTTTCAGGAATTGCTTGATAATATTACAAACATTGATGTCCTGACAGGGAGTTTGAAAGAGTGGATTTCCAATCTTTCCATCAATTCAGTCATCATGTTCATTATGATGATTTTCATGATCGTAGGTGCGATTGACAAAATCCGCGGAAACAAACACGGATATGGTGAAAAGTTTGAAGAGGGATTTAATGCCATGGGGCCTCTGGCTCTGGCAATGGCGGGCGTTGTGGCAGCAGCACCGGTTCTGGCGATTATCCTAAAGCCGATTATCGTTCCGATCTATAAGCTGCTGGGCGCTGATCCCTCCATGTTTGCAACGACACTGCTGGCATGCGACATGGGCGGTTATCCGCTGGCTATGGAGCTTTCCTCCAATCAGGCAGTCGGAAACTATGCCGGCCTGATTCTCGGAACCATGATGGGACCGACACTGGTATTTACGATCCCCGTTGCACTGTCGATTATTAAGAAGAAAGACCGGCCGTATCTTGGTGCAGGTGTTCTTGCCGGTATGATCACGATTCCCATCGGCTGTATCGTCGGGGGTCTTGTCATGAACATGACCCAGTACAAGATCGGTATTGGGACGATCCTTGTAAACCTGATCCCGGTTATCATTATTGCAGGTCTTATTGTTCTCGGCCTCTGGTTCAAGCCGGGAAAGATGATCAATGGCTTTAATAAATTCGGTACCGGTGTTACGGTGGTGATCACGATTCTTACCATGATCGCGGTATTTGAGTATCAGACCGGAATCAAGCTTCCGTTATTCAATATTATGGTAGAGCCTGACGCAGCCGGAACAATCCCGTTGGAGTCCGGACTTTTAACCTGCGGCCAGATTGCCATTGTTCTGATCGGTGCATTCCCCATGGTACTGTGGATCACAAGAACCTTCGGAAAAGCGCTGAACGCACTGGGAAGAAAATTCGGCATGGACGAGAATGGCTCTGCCGGTCTTGTTGCAACACTGGCAAACAACATCGCCATGTTCAATATCATGGATCAGATGAATGCAAAGGGCAAGCTGCTCAACGTGGCATTTGCAGTAAGTGCGGCATTTGTATTCGGTGATCATCTTGGATTTACCGCAGGCGTAAACTCCGAAATGATTTTCCCGGTTATCGTAGGCAAGCTGGTGGCAGGTATCACCGCACTGCTTCTTGCAAACCTTCTTTCTCCCAAGCTGCTCTCCAAGGTAGAGGCGGCTGCTGAAAAAGAGGATAAGGACGGCAAGGAAGAAGCGTAAACAGGCAGAAAGGAGAACGACATGAACGTAAGTGAAGAACTGATCCGCCAGGTCATTCAGAAGGTTCTTGAGGAGTCTGCGCAGGCAGGCACCGCAAAAGAGAGCTTTGAAAAACAGAAGGATCCCAGCGGAATTATTAAGATCAAGACGGATACCGTGAAGTGTGAGCCGTTCAAACAGGACGGCGTGGCGCTGAAGGATGTGGTGACACTGGAAGAAGCCCCCAGAATGGGCTGCGGCATCATGGAGCTGGATCATACAAGCTTTGAGTGGACTCTGACCTATGATGAATATGATATGGTAATTGACGGCGTGCTGGAGATCGAGATTGATGGCCGAGTGGTAACCGGAAATCCCGGAGATATTATTTATATTCCGAAGGATTCCCATATCCATTTCCAGACACCTGAAAAGACGAGATATGCATACTTTGTTTATCCCGCAGACTGGCAGTAGGCTGTCATACCCCCCAAACGCTTCGGCATATGATGAAAGAACGAAGCATTTGGGGGATTTTTTATGAAGCGGCATATGGAACTGCTGATGGGGATATTGCTTTTACTGGCAGTGTTCGCCTTTACCGGCCCGTTTCCCGTCTGGGAGATGGCCGGAAAACAGACAAACGGCATTCCCGTGGAAAACGGGAGAGAACAGGAGGTGGAAAACCAGAAAGAGAACGGAAGTGAAAACCGCAGAGAAGACGGGAGTGAAAGCAGTGGGGAAACCGGCGGAGCTGCGGTGGAAAACCGGGGAGAGAGCGGAGAAGCTGAAAGCAAAAACAGCGGAGATTCGCAGAAAGTCATAGTCCTTGACCCTGGCCATGGCGGTTCCGATCCGGGAAAGATCGGTGTATCCGGGACAAAGGAAAAGGATATCAATCTTTCTGTTACATATAAAGCAAAGGAGCTTCTGGAGCAGAACGGGATTACTGTGATACTCACAAGAGAGGCGGATCAGAGCCTTTCCGACGCCTCCGCGAAAAACAAAAAGCTCTCGGATCTGGAAGAACGCTGCCGGATCATCAACGAAAGCGGAGCGGCCTTTGCTGTAAGTATCCATCAGAACAGCTACAGCGATCCGTCTGTCCGCGGCTCCCAGGTCTTTTATTACAAAAGCTCCGCAGAAGGAAAAAAACTGGCGGAAGCGCTCCAGACCGTGTTCAACGATACCATCAGCCGGGAGAAGAACCGCCGGATCAAGGAAAATACCTCCTACTATCTTCTCATTCATGTCAAATGCCCCATCGTCATCGCCGAGTGCGGGTTTCTGAGCAATCCGGACGAAGAACAGAAGCTGTCCGACGACGCGTATCAGGATCAGGTGGCAGAAGCACTGGCGAAGGGGATACTGGAGTATCTGGGGAAGGCAGCAGGGGAATAAAAGAAAATATGCTGATAAATTCACGTGTGAATTTGTTGCTGTTTATGGAAATGGGGAGTACAATAAAGGAAAGGAGGAATGATTATGCCAAATATAAAACCAATTTCCGATCTGAGAAATTATACCGATGTATTAAAAGAAGTCGATAGCACAAGCCGGGTATACCTGACAAGAAACGGCCATGGTGAATATGGGATTCTTACGATGGAAGAAATTGACGAACTGGATCGCTGTAAAGCAGCTTATGCGCTTCTTCTGAAATTACAGAAAGCAGAAGAAAGAGCCGAAGCCGAGGGCTGGATCGATGCCGATGAGCTGGAAAAAGAACTGGGGGCAGGGTGAATTTGACTTACAGATTAAAATATTCCCCAGATGGCCGTCTGTGGAAGCTTTTTCGGATTCCGCTGAGAACACAGGAGAGCCTTGATTTCTGGGGAGAATAGCCGCAGGTGTTCACTTCCCCAGATATACCATCAAAAGCCCCAGAAAGATACAGCCCTGTGCAGCGCTGTTGATTCCCTGTTCGATCCAGTTGGATTTTGGATCGGAACTGTCCAGCTTTTTCGCACACCGGATCATCAGTCCCATTCCAATGAATCCGGCCAGGAAAAACAGCCCCTGCGGCAGATGAAAAACGGCATGAACGGCACCGGAAAGCGAGCCGGCTCCGGTGAATGCAGAAAAGAAAAGTCCGGCGATGACGCCAAGCAGTCCCAGCGGCATAGCGATGCGCATCTGGACAAACAGCGGCCAGATATTCTTCTTCTGCACCGCGGCAATCAATTTCCAGATCACCTTCAAAGCGCCGGACAGAAACATGACGGCGGCACACACCTCTACAAACAGACTCTTTACGATCATTCCCAGAAGAATACCGGTTCCCGCGAAAAATAATACCGGAAGCGCGTCCATAAGCGCCATCGGAACCGTGAATCCCTCCGGGATCGTATCCTTAGTCATTGTCTTTTTCATAAATAATGTTCCTTCTATGATTTGATCCCATATAGTTTACCGAAAAAAAGAGGAGATGTCAAAAGCGGAGGTTGTCATATCGCAGATATACGCCGCCCCGGCATATTACTGCTCCGGGAGACCGCTCTCGCTTAACCCTCGCGGCCAGCGGCACATAACCTTCGCCGGCCGCTTTCATTCCGGCTCAGGAAGTGCCGGGGCTCGGGACGTCCCCTTCGCAGTTAATATGACCGTGGCGGCTGTGCAAACAGCACATAAAGGAAATTTGATTTAGTCCATCTTACTTTGTGCATAGTGACAATCTCAATTCCTGTCCTTATTGTCCGCCACCGGCGGCAGGGAAGATTTTATAGATGGAAGAAAACAAAGCCGAGTTTCGAAGTAAATCTGGCCACGGAAACAAAAGACAGATACCGACGATTCCCCGGAAACGCAGCGCGACTCCCGTAAGAAACGGCGGTATCGGACTGTGGAAGCAGAGTGGGCTCGAGTCTTCAGAATCTTTCGCCTGTCCTCACACGCCTACCACCCCATCAGCCCA
Source organism: uncultured Lachnospiraceae bacterium (assembly GCA_934351765.1). Classification (GTDB taxonomy): domain Bacteria; phylum Bacillota; class Clostridia; order Lachnospirales; family Lachnospiraceae; genus Lientehia. The sequence goes on from CAKRJM010000005.1 coordinate 7,821, forward strand.
TTCTCTCTCGCATATGCTCTTGCCTGCTCCTGAAACTGTCTCAGAACCCGCAGATTGCTTTTATCTGTGAAAGTGTTTGTGATCATATAGGTGATTCGTTCCGGCGGCGGGCTTTCCAGCTCATAGATCTGGATAGGATAGCTTTTCATCAATTCTTTTGCGTTCTGCTCCTGAAGAATCGCCCAGTAATCGGTGTGATTCAGAAAATTTCTCATAACATCTAAGGAATCAACGGCGAAGGCATACTGGCCGGAGCCGAAGGCAGCCTGATGCCAGATGTCGAAATCATTATTCCAGACCCAGTGAATCTCCTTGGAGGGATCCAGGTCGGAGACAGAGATCTTTTTCACCGGTCCGGGGTGCTCCGCATAGCGGACGATCCGGTAGGACTGGCGGAAGATTGGTTCGCACAGCACATGGGGATTGTCGATGACGTAGCCGACAAAGGCGATATCCAGCTCCTTGTTGGTGATCATCTGATAGGCGGTGGTGGACTGATGGCTTTCCAGGATCATTCTGGTTCCGCTGATACGGATCTGCCGGAGGCAGATGTCAGTGACAAAGGGAACCTTCAGACTGTCGATGGAGGCGATCCGCAGGGTGTTGGAGATGGTTTCCGTCTCCTGGAAAAGCTCCTGCTGGCAGGTCAGAAGCTTCCGGGCGTTTTTTAAAAACATCTGGCCCTTATAGGTGATTTCCACCGATTTTTTCCCCGGTGTACGCCGGATCAGTTCAAAGCCCAGTTCCTCCTCCAGGGTTTTGATCCGGTTGGAGACGGCAGGCTGGGTCTTGTAGACGCGTTCGGCGGTGTGAGAGATATTTAAGGTTTCACATAAAATTACGAAGGTTTCCAGCTGCTGATAATCCATTTTAGACCTCTCTTTCCTGTCATGATACAAACCGTGAAAATCTATACAGGCAATTCAAAATATAAATGACATTTATATTTTATAGAAAAATAATCAATTTGTCAAAAGCATTGCAGGCATAGTATACTTTTTCTATGAAACAAACTGTGCAGCGGCCGCACAGAACAAGAGGATGAAGACATATCCGGAATGGAGGTATTGTTTATGGAAAAGAAGAGGATGGAGTTTTACGGAGGGATCTTTGGCGCGATCCTGCCGTTTCTTGTGATGGTAGCCATCATGATCACTCTGACGGTTACGAAAAATAACGGATTAAAATGCTTCTGGGTTGCCGGTCTTGCCGCACTCTGCGTAAGCTTTCTCATGGCAAAGAACAAAAAAGAGGTTCATTCAATCGCTATTGATTCCCTGAGAGACCCCATGTTTTCCACCATGGTCATTATTTTCCTGCTGGCTGGCGTGCTTTCCTACATGCTCCGTGACAGCGGCCTGATCAATGGTCTGATCTGGCTTTGTACATCGCTTCATATCAACGCCGGTCTTCTTCCGGCTGCAACGTTCTTAATTTCGGTTGTCATTTCAACAGCCTGCGGAACCCAGGGCGGAACGATCAGTACCGTAACACCGATCATGTTTCCACTGGCAGTACAGATGGGCTGCAATCCGGCGGTTATGCTGGGAGCCATCATCGGCGGCGCCATGTTCGGCGACAATCTGGCTCCGATCTCTGATACGACCATTGCTTCTTCCGGCGCTTTTCATGCAAATGTAAAGCAGGTGGTTCAGTCCCGCCTGAAATACTCCCTGATTGCCGGAGTGATCGCGCTGGTGCTGTTCGTGATCTTCGGGCTTACGACGACCTCCGCTCATACGGCGGCTTATACTGCAGATCCGTCCTCAGCCATGACGCTGATCATGCTCATCATTCCCGTTGTCATGATCATCATGATGCTCCGGGGCGCAGAACTGGTTCCGGTTCTTCTGGTCTGCAACATCATGGCATTTGCCTTTAATGTAATCTTCGGTTTTGTTCCGCTGGCGACCATGATTACCACGGACAGCCCCATCGTAAGAGGCATGGAGGGCATGACCGGCGTTATCTTCTTTACCGTCTGGATCATGATCCAGAACGGATACCTGAAAGCAGCAGGCGTCTTTGAGGTTCTGATCGAAAAGCTTGGAAACATCTGCAAGAGCGCACGTAGTGCCGAACTGATCTCCATGCTGGTGATTGTAGTTACCATTATGATGACCGCTTCCGGTACGGTTACCATTGTGGTTTCCGGCCCGGTTGTATATGAGCTTTTTAAGAAATTCAATATCGACCGTCACCGCGGTGCCAACTTCCTGGACGGCACTGCCTGTGGTGCAGGTGCGATCCTTCCCTGGAACAATTCGGTGCTGATCATGCTGGGCCTTGCCGTAGCAACGGAGCTGATCCCGGCTGATTATTCGCCCTTAAATTTCTTCCCGTTCTGTTTCTATTCCTTTGCACTGCTGGGCGTATACCTGATCTGTGCATTGACCGGCCTGTTTCGGAAGGAAGACGAGAAGAATTATCAGTAGCATACCGTGAAAGGAACGTATAAAAGTGAGGGGAAGAATCATGAAACGAACATATCTGGACAGTGCGGCCACCAATCTGGTGGATCCGCGGGTCCTCGGCATGGCAAGGCAGTTTGTGGATCTGTACAGTGATCCGGAATTGACCACGGCAGATGTATTCCGCATGCAGAAGCAGTCTCTGGCTGATGCAAGAAAGACCGTGGCTGAATTTTTAGGATGCGATGCGTCCGAGATTGCGCTTATGCAGAGTACCTCCCATTCGCTGGGAAGCCTGGCGGTCTCCATACCGCTTAAAAAGGGTGATAATGTTCTGGTCTGCGATCTGGAGTATCAGGCTTCGGTGGTTACCTGGCAGGCCGAGGCAGAGCGGAAGGGCTTTGAGGTGCGGCAGGTAAAAACCTCCGGAGGAAGGATCACCGCCGAGGATTTTGAAAAATACATTGATGAACACACAAAGGTGATTCTGCTGGCGGCGGTGCAGGAGATCAACGGCTACCGTGCCGATGTGAAAAGGATCGGAGATCTGGCTCATAAACACGGAATCCTATATATTGTTGACGGGATTCAGGAAGCTGGTGCACTCCGGGTCAATGTGAAGGATCTGGGCATGGATATTTACTGTGCCGGCGGAAAGAAATGGCTGGGAAATCCGTTCGGAATGGGCTTCCTTTATATCCGAAAGGAGCTGCTGGACACGCTGAAGCCGCCGTATTATTCCTATTATGATATTCAGGTTCCGGCCAAATTCGGGGATTATCTGGGATATCTGGAGGATCCGAGACGGCACCCCTTTGATGATTATGATCTGGTGGAGGATGCTTCGGTGTTTGAGACCGGCGGTTATGGGAATTTCCTCGGAGCCATGGGCTTAAACGAGGCGGTTCATGTGCTGATGGATATCGGCATGGATAAGGTCGAGGCTCATAATCTGGAGCTGAACCGTTATCTGTATGACAATTTACATGCCATGGGACTGAACATGCAGAGCTCCGGGGAGGAAGCACATATGTCCTCCATCGTGGTATTTAACCTGGACGAATTGAAAAATAACTGCGTAGACCGGGAGCGGGAACTTCTCCGGTTCCTGCGGGAGCGGAATATTTTCGTGACACTGCGCTGCTCCACAGGGCTTGGCGGGATCCGGGTTTCGTTCCATCATTACACAACAAAGGAAGAGATTGATACGTTTTTAGACGCCGTAAGAGAATTTCTTGCGGATGGGCAGGAAAAGAGGGAAAGATCATGACAAAGCAGCCTGGTATGAGAATTGATTTATCATTTGAACGTCCGGCAAAGGAGATCGTGGAGCAGTTCCGCGATGTTCCGGCAGCTAATATTTCTGATGTCTGCGGACGTCTGTTCGGAATGGACGCACGGTTAAAGCCCATGGGAAAATGCAAGAAGATCTGCGGTGTGGCCTTGACGGTCAAGGCCGCCATTGCTGACAACGGCATGTTCCATAAGGCCATGTCCATGGCACAGCCCGGTGATATCATCGTAGTGAATGCCTGCGGCGATACCAATCACAGCGTCTGCGGAGACGTGATGTACCGCTATGCACAGACGAAGCAGATTGCCGGATTTGTGGTGGACGGAAGCGTGCGAGATGTGGATTATCTGCAGGAGCATGACTTCCCGGTGTACGCCGTTGGAACAACGCCCCGTGGGCCGTATAAGCATGCGCTGGGTGAGATCAACACGGATATTGCCTGCGGCGGCCAGGTGGTTCATGCTGGAGATCTCATTGTCGGTGACGAGGACGGCCTTGTGGTTGTCCGCCGGGAGGACTGCGAAGCCGTTCTGGAAAAGCTGAAGGCGCAGTTCGACAAGGAAGCACTGATGACGAAGCTCATCGAAAGCGGAACCTGGGATACGGACTCGCCGATCCTGAAGGATCTGAACAGCCAGTTTGAGAAGCTTCATTTTGAAATCAACCAGTAAGGGGGAAAAGACGATGTTGGAGATCAACCATATTTTAGAGAAGGTTCCCGGCTCTGCGTCGGTGAACCTCATGGCAAAGGTAAAGGAACTGAAGGCACAGGGCGAGGACATCATCGGACTGGCAGGCGGCGAGCCGGATTTTGATACGCCGGACCGGATCCGTCTGAAAGCGGTCCAGTCCCTGACCGAGGGAAGAACTCATTATGCGGTCGGAATCGGTCTGCCGGAGCTTCGTTCCGCTATTGCGGAGAAGTTGGAGAAGGAAAACAAGATCTGTGTCGGTGCCGACCAGATCGCGGTGACACCGGGAGGAAAGTACGCCATCTATCTGGCGCTTGCGGCAGTGACAAACCCCGGCGACGAGGTTATGATCCTGAATCCGGCGTGGGTATCCTACGCACCGCTGGTGCGGATCTGCGGCGCAGTGCCGACGGCGGCCACCCTCAGCTATGAGACAAATTATGAGATCACCGAGGAAGCGCTGGAGCAGGCTTACACGGAAAAGACAAAGGCGGTCATCGTAAACTGCCCCAACAATCCCACCGGAAAGATCCTCTCCGAAAAAGAGGCGGATGTGCTGGAGGCCTTTGTGAAAAAGCATGATGTGTATCTCATTTCCGATGAGGTGTATGAGCGGATCGTCTATGGAGATGCCGTAAACGTAAGCCCTGCGAGCCATGCCGATATCGCAGATCATGTGATCACATGCAACGGATTTTCCAAGTCGGTGGCCATGACCGGCTGGAGACTGGGCTATCTGGCAGCACCGAAGCATCTGATGAAGGCCATCACCATCATGCATTCTCATACCATCACCGGCTGCAGCACCTTTATTCAGGACGCAGCTGTGGAAGCCTTCCGGTGCGGCGCGGAAATCGAAGCTATGAGAAAGCGGTATGAGATCCGCCGGGATCAGTTCATTAGCGCCCTCAACGAAATTCCGGGCGTAAACGCAAGATTTCCCGAAGGCGCATTCTACGCCTGGGTCAAGATCGAAAAGGACGGCATGAACTCCTTCGAAACCGCCGATTATCTCCTGGAAAAATGCGGCGTAATCGGCATGCCCGGTGAAGCCTACGGCTCCGGAGCCGAGCACTGCCTCCGCTTCTCCTTCGCCAACTCCGACGACGAACTGAAAGAAGCCGCAAAACGAATCAAGCAGGCACTCCTTTAAAATAGAATAGAAGAAACCATTTTCAAAACAGTTCAGAAAAGCCGGCCGTTAAACAATGAAGGTCGGCTTTTCGGCTGTTAAGTAAACGTTGGCACTTTCTTTCATATTAAAGTATTGACGCCGCCCCGGCATATCACTGCTTTGAAGTATTTCCCTTCGCGGCCCACCCAGGCCAGCCAACCGGCACATACTCTAGTTGCCTCTGTCTGGCCTGGGCAGTGGATCCGCGAAAGAGTGCAGATATATCCCATTCGCGGTAGATATGACCGGGGCGGCTGTGCAAACAGTATATAGAGAAAAATTTAGTCCATCTCACTTTATACATAGCGACAACCTTAATTCCTGTCCCTTATTGTTCATCACCGGCAGCAGGGAAGATTTATAGACGTTTAGATTTCCAGACAACTTCGAGAGCCTGTCCCTGCTTCCACAGAGGCAACTTTAATATGTGCCACCTGTGGAAGTTGGGCAGGCTCAAGTAAGTCCCTGAAAAAATAAAGCTTAAATCCCCCCTCCGCCGAAAAATATCTCCTTTTCATTTTCTCTCCAAAATGTTATACTAGAAATTATGATGAAAACAAAAATTATACAAATCGATGAAAACAATATCAATAATGCCGCGGCGGAGGAAGCCGGAAGGATTCTGGCGGAGGGCGGTCTGGTGGCGTTCCCGACGGAAACCGTTTACGGGCTTGGCGCAGACGGCTTAAACGAGACGGCGGCAAGGCGGATCTATGCGGCCAAGGGACGCCCGTCGGATAACCCGCTGATCCTTCATATTACGTCCATGGAAGAGCTGGTGCCGCTGGTGCGGGAGATCCCGGAGACAGCAAAAGCGCTGGCAGAGGCGTTCTGGCCCGGGCCAATGACCATGATCTTTCAGAAAAGCGACCTCGGTCCTTACGGAACGACCGGCGGCCTTGATACCGTGGCGGTACGGATGCCCAGCCACCCGGTGGCGCGGGCAGTGATAAAGGCGGCGGGAACGCCCATTGCGGCTCCCAGTGCAAACACCTCCGGACGGCCCAGTCCTACGAAGGCCTCCCATGTGGTTGAGGACATGGACGGAAAGATCGATATGATCGTAGATGGCGGCGAGGTGGGAATCGGTCTGGAGTCGACCATTATTGATGTGTCTGAGGATACGCCGACGATCTTACGGCCGGGGTATATTACAAAAGAAATGCTGGAACAGGTTATTGGCGGGGTAGCGCTTGACCGGGCGAGCCTGGGACAGATGGCGCCGGGGGTTCATCCGAAGGCACCGGGCATGAAATATCGCCATTATGCGCCGAAGGCAGAGCTGACGATTTACCGCGGAAGCGTTCCTGCGGCGGCAAGAGCCATAAACGAGGCGCTCCGGGCGGCGGCCGCAGAGGGAAAGCGGGCCGGAGTGATCTGTACCGAGGAGTCTGCCGGGCTTTATGAGGCCCCGGTGAAGAAGATCATCGGAACAAGAACGCAGCCGGAGACCATTGCCCATAATTTATATGATGTGCTCCGGGCCTTTGATGAGGAGGCCGTGGACTGTATCTTTTCGGAGAGCTTTGATGACAGTCCCTTAAGCGGCGCGATCATGAACCGGCTGACTAAGGCGGCAGGTCATCGGATTATAGAATGTCGGGAGTGAGGAGATGGGCAGGGTAAAAAAGGTTTTATTTGTCTGTACGGCCAATACCTGTCTCAGCAACATGGCGGCGGCAGTATTTGAGGGTGTCCGCGGAGGACGGGAGATCCAGGTGGCTTCCAGAGGCCTGGTGGTTCTGTTCCCGGAGCCCATTAACCAGAAAGCAGTGGCGATCTTAAAAAGCCATCAGCTGGAGCTTCTTGATGAGGCGGCAAGGCCTTTGACCCGCGAGGATCTGATCCCCGGAACGGTGATCTTGACCATGACCCGCGCGGAGAAGCAGCAGGTAAAGGAATTGTTTCCGGAGAATCCCAATGTGTTTACCCTTCGGGAATTCACCGGGCAGGAGGGCGATATCACAGAGCCCATGGGCGGCAGTCTGGCCGACTACGGAGCCTGTTATGAGCATATAGACCTTCTGGTAAAGGTTGCGGCAGAAATTATTTTTAAGGAGGAGTAGAAACATGATAGCACTTGGCTGTGATCACGGCGGTTATGAATTAAAACAGGAAGTGATCGCTTATCTGGAGAAAAACGGACTGGAATATAAGGACTTCGGCTGCTACAGCACCGAGGCCGTGGATTATCCGGTTTATGCAAAGCTGGTGGCGAAAGCCATTCAGAGCGGCGAATGTGAAAAGGGAATCCTGATCTGCGGTACCGGAATCGGAATCTCCATCACCGCAAATAAATTTAAGGGGATCCGGGCGGCGCTCTGCTCCGACTGCTTCTCTGCGGAAGCGACAAGACTTCATAATGATGCAAACATCGTTGCCATGGGAGCGCGTGTAGTCGGCCCCGGACTGGCGGTCAAGATCATTGATACCTTTTTAAATACACCCTTCTCCGGCGAGGAACGCCATAAGAGAAGGATCGCACAGATCGAGGACTGAGTCCTCCGGAGGCAGTATGTCTGGAAAACGACAGGATTATATTTCGTGGGACGAGTATTTCATGGGCGTGGCAGAGCTTTCCGCCATGCGTTCCAAGGATCCGGGGACACAGGTGGGCGCCTGTATCGTGAGCCAGGATAACAAGATCCTTTCCATGGGTTACAACGGCTTTCCCAAGGGCTGCCCTGATGATGAGTTCCCCTGGGAGCGGGAGGGCGCAGACCCCTATGAAACAAAGTATTTTTACAGCACCCACAGCGAGCTCAATGCCATTCTGAATTATCGCGGCGGCAGCCTGGAGGGAAGCAAGATCTATGTGACGCTGTTTCCCTGTAACGAATGTGCGAAGGCCATTATCCAGAGTGGTATTAAAACGATTATTTATGCAGATGATAAGTATGCAGATACGGCGGCCGTGCGGGCGTCCAAGCGGATGCTTCGGTCGGCTGGAATTGAGATCGTCCGGTATCAGCGCTCGGGCAGAAGCTTGAATGTACAGGTATAACCAGTATATCAAATTGGTATACAATTGTCATAATTTGTCCATTGAACCGAAATTTTGATGGTGCTATAATCATTGGAATGGTGAAGCCATGAAAAAAAATCACAGAGAGCTGGTCAAGGCGCTGGGTCTGGTGAGCCAGCTTGGTATTACCATGGTAACTCCGGTTGTCCTTTGTGTGGCGGTCGGAATCTGGATGGATCATAAGTTTTCCATTCATACGACTCTGATCTGGCTGATCCTGGGAGTCCTGGCGGGCGCAAGAAGTGCCTACCTCATGGCAAAAAAATCGGTAACGCCGGGGGAAGAGGAAACGCTGGAGCAGGAGCTGCGGGAAAAGGACAAGAAGAAAAAAGGAGAGAAACAGGATGCTTAGATACACAGGCCGGGTGGTAAGGGAGGTCCTTCTGGGGATTCTGCTCTGGGGAGTCATCGGAACCATCGCGGTGCTGATCTTATGGGGCTTCCGTGACGGAGTCCTTCCCGGCTTTCTTCTCGGAACTGCCATGGCGGCAGCTTATTTTGTCCATATGAGCATAACTCTGGAAACCTCCGTTGATATGATGGAGGAGGGTGCTGCGAAAAACCACGCCATGCGTGCCTGGATCATCCGGGTGGCAGTCGGTGCGGTGATTCTTATTTTAGCCTGGAGATCCGGCTGGTTTCATATGCTGGCGATCCTGGCGGGTCTGTTTACCCTGAAGCTGGGGGTATATACAAGGCCGTTTATTCATAAGGCTTTCTGCCGGTTCGGGAAAGACGAGCCTGAGGCTGAAAGATAGATGCACAACCTACTTCAATGAGAAAGGGGTGAGAGCATGAGAATGATTTTATGTGAAGCGGATTTCGCGATTCACGGACTGGTGAGCTACCAGCTGTTTGGTCATACGTTCTGGCTGACAACGACCCATATCTCCATGATCATTGTGACCGTGGTACTTTTAATCTTTGCATTTGCAGCTAACCGCTGCATGAAGAAGGCAAAGGAAGTTCCCACCGGATTTCAGAATGTGGTGGAGACCATTGTGGAAATGCTGGACAAAATGGTCAGGACAAATATGAAACAGCCGAAGAAATTCATGAATTATCTGGGAACGCTGTTTCTGTTCATCCTGATCTGTAACTTATCCGGTCTGCTGGGCCTTCGGGGGCCGACCGCGGATTACGGCGTTACGCTCTGTCTGGGTCTGATCACGTTTTTCATGATCCAGTACAACGGGATCAAATGCCAGGGCTTCGGCCTTGTCAAGGGTCTGTTTGAGCCGATCCCGCTGTTTTTCCCGATCAACCTGATCGGCGAGATCGCAACACCGATATCATTGTCATTGCGTCTGTTTGCCAATATGCTGGCCGGAACCATCATAATGGCATTGTGGTATGGAATCATACCGGTAGTGATTGCAAAGCTGGGTATTCCGGCGTTTCTGCACGCCTATCTGGATCTGTTTTCCGGCTGTATCCAGACCTATGTATTCTGCATGCTGACCATGGTTTATGTGGATGATAAGATGTAGAAAACGGAACCCGGAAGGTTATGAGAATCAACAAGACATGAAGGAGGATTTATTATGGGAATTTCAGGACAGGATTTAATTTATGCTTGCTCAGCCATCGGCGCTGGTCTTGCCATGATCGCCGGTATCGGACCTGGTGTAGGCCAGGGTATTGCAGCCGGACATGCGGCAGCAGCCGTTGGACGCAACCCCGGTGCAAAGGGTGACATTACGACCACCATGCTTCTTGGACAGGCAGTTGCCGAGACCACCGGTCTGTACGGTCTGGTCGTTGCGTTCATTCTGATGTTCGTAAAGCCTTTCTAAATAGCAGAGACTGTATATTAAGAAAGGAGGCAGAACATTGGGAACCATAATGGCAGCAGGAAACATGCTGATCGCCAGCGGGGATTATGAACGGATCCTCGGGCTGGATCCCCAGCTGATCCATGATGCGGTCCTGCTCGGGATCAATATCTTTATCCTGTTTTTTGCCTTATCCTATCTGCTTTTCAATCCGGTCCGGAGTATGCTGGAAAAGCGTACCGAGAAGATCAAGGATGAACTGGAAAGTGCTGCTGCGGATCAGAAAACGGCAGCCGGCTTAAAGACCGAATACGAAGCAAAGTTAAAAGAGGTCGATAAGGAGGCTGAGGCGATTCTTTCGGATGCAAGAAAGAAGGCGGCAAAGCGGCAGGAGGAGATCATCGAGGAGGCCAAGGCTGAGTCTGCACGGATCATCGAGCAGGCGGGCCGTGAGGCAGAGCTGGAGAAGAAGAAGGCTCTTGACGAGATGAAACAGGAAATGATCGCCATTGCATCCATGATGGCAGGCAAGGCGGTCGCAGCGTCCATGAATGAGAAGACACAGAGTGAGCTGATCGACAGGACGTTAAAGGAAATAGGTGAGGAAACATGGCAAAGCTGATTTCAAAAACATACGGCGACGCATTGTTTGAGACCGCCCTGGACACCGGAAAGGTGGACGGGCTCTTTGAGGAAGCAGCGTTTGTGAACAGAATTTTTGATGAAAATCCGGATCGGTTAAAACTGCTTCATCACCCGAATATCATCAAAGAAGAAAAGTTAAAGGTTATGGAATCTGTATTCGAGGGAAACGTGTCATCCGAAATGACAGGCTTCCTGCGGGTCGTCATTGAAAAGGACCGTGAGAGTGAGCTTCCGGCGATCCTTAACTGGTTTATTGACCGGGTAAAGGAATACAAGCATATCGGAAAAGCGTCTGTCACCTCGGCGTCTGAGCTTTCGGAGGACCAGAAGAAGCAGATCGAGAAGCGGCTGCTGGAGACAACGGAATATGAATCCATTGAGATGACCTTCTCCGTGGATGAAAGCCTGATCGGCGGACTGATGATCCGAATCGGTGACCGGGTCGTAGACAGCAGCATTAAGACAAAGCTGTATGAGATGAAGCGTGAGCTCATGAAAATACAGCTCGCCTGACTATCATAGAAAGAAGGTGCGAAAGCTCCATGAATTTAAGACCGGAAGAGATCAGCTCTGTGATCAAAGAGCAGATTGAGAGATATGCTTCCCGGCTGGAGGTGTCCGATGTGGGCACGGTGATCCAGGTTGCGGACGGCATCGCGCGTATTCACGGCCTTGAAAAAGCAATGCAGGGAGAGCTTCTGGAATTTCCCGGAGACGTATACGGCATGGTCCTGAACCTGGAGGAGGACAATGTCGGAGCTGTTCTTCTGGGTGACCAGAGAAATATTTCCGAAGGTGATACCGTAAAGACTACCGGAAGAGTAGTTGAGGTTCCCGTCGGAGACGCCATGCTGGGGCGTGTAGTCAATGCCCTGGGGCAGCCTATTGACGGAAAGGGACCGATCCATACGGACAAGTTCCGTCAGATCGAGCGTGTGGCGCCCGGTGTTATTTCAAGAAAATCCGTAGATACTCCCCTTCAGACCGGTATCAAGGCAATCGATGCCATGGTGCCCATCGGAAGAGGACAGAGAGAACTGATCATCGGCGACAGACAGACCGGAAAGACGGCTCTTGCCATCGATACGATCATCAATCAGAAGGGAAAGGGAGTCAACTGTATTTATGTTGCCATCGGCCAGAAGGCTTCTACTGTTGCGAGCATCGTAAGAACCCTGGAGGAATACCGGGCGATGGAATATACAACGGTCGTTGCGGCAACCGCCAGCGAACTGGCTCCTCTTCAGTATATTGCCCCTTATTCGGGCTGCGCCATCGGCGAAGAGTGGATGGAACAGGGAAAAGACGTACTGGTGGTATATGATGACTTGTCCAAGCATGCAACCGCTTACCGTACACTTTCCTTACTTCTCCGCAGACCGCCGGGACGTGAGGCATACCCCGGAGATGTTTTCTATCTCCATTCCAGACTGCTTGAGCGTGCGGCAAAGCTGTCGGATGAGCTGGGCGGCGGTTCTTTAACGGCGCTTCCCATCATCGAGACGCAGGCAGGCGATGTTTCTGCCTATATTCCGACCAATGTAATTTCCATTACAGACGGGCAGATCTATCTGGAAACCGAAATGTTCAACGCCGGCTTCCGTCCTGCCATCAACGCTGGACTTTCCGTATCACGAGTTGGCGGCGCTGCACAGATCAAGGCAATTAAGAAGATTTCCGCTCCGATCCGTGTAGAGCTGGCACAGTTCCGTGAGCTGGCAGCGTTCTCTCAGTTCGGTTCCGAGCTGGATGCAGATACGAAGGAGAAGCTGGCACAGGGCGAGCGGATCCGTGAGATCTTAAAGCAGCCTCAGTATCAGCCCATGGGCGTTGAGTACCAGGTTATCATTATTTTCGCGGCAACAAGAAAGTTCCTGCTGGACATTCCGGTTGATGCGGTACAGCGGTTTGAGAAAGAGCTTTTTGCATTTATCGATACCAAGTATCCGGAAATCCCCGAAGAGATCCGTACAAAGAAAGAGCTTTCCGATGAGCTGACGAAGAAGCTGACCGATGCTGTTACCGAGTTTAAGGGACAGTTTGATTTGAGGTGATCCTATGGCGACAATGCGCGAAATCAAGAGAAGAAAGGCCAGTATCCAGAGCACCCAGCAGATCACCAATGCCATGAAGCTGGTGTCTACGGTGAAGCTGCAGAAGTCCAGAGCCAAGGCGGAAAATACCCGCCCGTACTTTGATGTGACCTATGCGACTGTGTGCTCCATTCTGGCCCATACTCAGAACCTGCGCCACCCTTATCTCATCAAGGGCGCCTCGGAAAAACAGGCGGTCATTGCCATTACCTCCAACAGAGGTCTGGCAGGCGGCTATAATTCCAATATCGTGAAGGCTGTCATGGGAGGAATCCGTCCGGAGAGAGCAAGTCTTTATGCCATTGGACGGAAGGGAAAGGATGCCCTGACCCGCCGTGGCTTTGCCCTGACGGAGGATTATTCCGATGTGATCGAGGAGCCGTCCTATGCAGACGCAGCCGCCATCGGAAAGCAGGTTCTGGAGGCCTATAAAAAGGGCGAAGTGGGAGAGATCTATCTTGCCTACACCTCCTTTAAAAATACGGTGAGCCATGAACCGAAGCTGATCAAGCTTCTTCCCATAGAGCTTTCGGATGAGGAGATCCAGTCCGGCCAGACAAAGGCCGACGGAGACTGCCCGATGAATTTTGACGGAGATGAGGACGAGGTTCTGGATGCCCTGATCCCCGGCTATGTATACAACCTGATTTATGGCGGTATGCTGGAATCGATCGCCAGCGAAAACGGAGCCAGAATGCAGGCCATGGATTCTGCGACCAGCAATGCGGAGGAGATGATCGACAAGCTTTCCCTCCAGTACAACCGTGCAAGACAGTCTTCCATTACCCAGGAGCTGACGGAGATCATTGCAGGTGCAGATGCGCTGGATTAACAAAGGCGCAAGGAAAAAATTATAAAGGAGTGAGCAAAGAATGGCAGAGACCAATATCGGCAGGATCACCCAGATCATCAGTGCCGTTCTGGACATCAAGTTCAGTGAAGGAAAGCTCCCCGAGATCAACGAGGCTGTCCGCGTTCACAGAAACGACGGAACCGACCTGGTTGTGGAGGTTTCCCAGCACCTGGGTGACGACACCGTAAGATGTATCGCCATGGGCCCCACGGACGGACTTGTCCGCGGCATGGAGGCAGTCGCAACCGGCGCTCCCATCACCGTTCCCGTTGGGGAGAATACCCTGGGCAGGATCTTCAATGTCCTGGGTGAGCCCATTGATAATAAAGAAGCTCCCAAGACTGAGGAACATCTTCCGATCCACCGGAAGGCACCCTCCTTTGAGGAGCAGGCTACCAATACGGAAATGCTCGAAACCGGAATCAAGGTCGTTGACCTGCTCTGCCCTTATCAGAAGGGTGGAAAGATCGGTCTCTTCGGCGGTGCCGGAGTAGGAAAGACTGTACTGATCCAGGAGCTGATCCGTAACATTGCCACAGAGCACGGCGGCTATTCTGTTTTCACCGGTGTAGGTGAGCGTACCCGTGAGGGTAACGATCTGTACCATGAAATGACGGAGTCCGGCGTTATCAATAAGACCACCATGGTATTCGGACAGATGAACGAACCGCCGGGAGCGAGAATGAGAGTCGGCCTGACGGGACTTACCATGGCGGAGTATTTCCGTGATAAGGGCGGCAAGGATGTGCTGCTCTTCATCGACAACATCTTCCGTTTTACCCAGGCTGGTTCTGAGGTATCCGCACTGTTAGGACGTATGCCCTCCGCGGTAGGCTATCAGCCCACCCTTCAGACGGAGATGGGTGCGCTCCAGGAGCGTATCACATCCACAAAGAACGGATCCATTACTTCGGTACAGGCTGTTTACGTGCCTGCCGATGACCTGACAGACCCTGCGCCTGCAACGACCTTCGCACATCTGGATGCGACTACCGTGCTTTCCCGTTCCATCGTGGAGCTGGGTATTTATCCGGCTGTGGATCCTCTGGAATCCACCTCCAGAATCCTGGATCCCCGGATCGTCGGCGAGGAGCATTACAAGGTGGCAAGAAGTGTTCAGGAGATCCTTCAGAAGTATAAGGAATTACAGGATATCATTGCGATCCTTGGTATGGATGAGCTTTCCGAGGAGGAAAAGCTGGTCGTATCGAGAGCGAGAAAGGTACAGAGATTCCTGTCCCAGCCCTTCTTCGTGGCCGGCCAGTTCACCGGACTGGAGGGACGGTATGTACCGGTATCGGAAACCATTCAGGGCTTCAAGGAGATCATCGAAGGCAAATACGATGATATTCCGGAGAGCTGCTTCCTTAATGCGGGAAATATCGACGATGTACTGGCCCGCGTAAAATAAGGGGGTGTTCAGGTGGCGGAAGAAAAAGTATTTGATCTGGAAGTGATCACTCCGGACAGAGTATTCTGTCGGGAAAAGGCTGTGATGGTGGAGATGAATACCAAGGAGGGACAGCTCGGTATCTATAAGGAGCATGTTCCCACCACCTGTATCCTCTCCCCCGGAGTTCTGACGATCCATCTTGGCGGCGGCGAGACGAAAAAAGCGGCGCTCCACGGCGGATTTGCAGAGATTATGAAGGATAAAGTAACCGTGCTTGCCGAGGCCGCGGAGTGGCCCGACGAGATTGATGTGAACCGGGCACAGGCCGCCAAGGAGCGTGCTGAGAGCCGAATCCAGGGACATGCTGAGAATGTGGATATTGCCAGAGCCGAAATGGCACTGCGCAGAGCACTGACACGTCTGAAGACGGTTAAATAAATCTTCAAAAGAAAGCAGAAATCGTAAGAAAGCGGGAAGCGCAGATCCGGATAGATTACCTCTTCGGGCTGTACTTCCCGTTTGATATGGGCCATAACGGATCGGCCTTCTGAAATTTTACAAAGGAGACAAAGCCATGACGAAACAGGAACTTGCCATTGAGGTGATCAGGCGGCTGGAAAAGGAATATCCCGATGCAGACTGTACGCTGGACTATAACGAAGCCTGGAAGCTTCTGGTAAGCGTCCGGCTGGCAGCGCAGTGTACCGATGCGCGGGTCAATGTGGTGGTGGAAGACTTATATAAGAAGTTTCCCAACGTGGATGCCCTGGCGGCAGCGTCTCCGGAGGAGATTGAAAGGATCATCCGTCCCTGCGGGCTGGGAAAGAGCAAGGCGCGGGATATCAGTGCCTGCATGCGGATGCTGAAGGAGGACTATGGCGGAAAGGTGCCGGAGGATTTTGAGGCTCTCTTAAAGCTGCCCGGGGTGGGCAGAAAAAGTGCAAACCTGATCATGGGTGATGTGTTCGGAAAGCCGGCCATCGTCACCGATACCCACTGTATCCGTCTCTGTAACCGCATCGGCCTGGTGGACGGGATCAAGGATCCTAAAAAAGTAGAAATGGCATTGTGGAAGATCATTCCGCCGGAAAAGGGCAGCGATTTCTGCCACCGGCTGGTGAACCACGGAAGAGAAGTCTGTACGGCGCGGACAACACCTCACTGTGAGCGGTGCTGTCTTGCCGATATCTGCAGATATGCACAGGAAGAAAAATCAGGGAAAACGGAGAAGCAGGATGGAGCTTGAGATGTTCAGTAAAATAACAGGTGAACGGGCCGTTGATGAGATCTTGGATCAGATCATTGAAAAGATCCGGAACGGGACACTGAAAAAGGGAGATGCGCTTCCGTCGGAGCGTACCATGGCCCAGCTTCTCGGTGTATCGAGACCGCTGGTGCGGGAGGCACTCCGCTCACTGGAATTTATGGGAGTTGTGACCTCGGTACGGGGCGGCGCCAATTATATTTCCGAGGATCTGGACAACTGTCTGATCCGTCCGCTCTCTACCCTGTTCCGCCTGAAAAACAGCAGCGCCCGCCAGACCCAGCAGCTGCGCGCCGCCCTGGAGCGGGAGACGGCCTGTCTGGCTGCGGAAAACTGCAGTGAGGTAGAGGCGGCAGAGCTTCAGCTGATCCTGGCGAAGCTGGATGCGTCCGATGACGAGAAAATGCGCGCCAATCTGGACCGTGATCTTCATATCCGGATCGGCCAGATCGCCGGAAATCCTATGATTTTCAGTGTCATCAGTGCTTCCAACCAGCTCATTGAAAATATGATCACCGGAATCCGCGCCCATATCATGAAAAAGAAAAATTCCAGTGCCGATGTGGATGAACAGCACCGCCGCCTGGTAGCCGCCATTGTATCCCATCAGCCGGAGGCGGCAAGAGCCTGTATGGAGGAGCATATGAAGAGCATAGCTGCGTACATCGAAGAGATGGAAGCGGAATAACAGGCTGCGCCCGGAAATATTTCCGGGCGCTAAATATATATTGCATAAAAAACAGAAGTGTGATATAGTGATAAAAATGATTCGCGGGAATCTCATTCTGAGATCTCGTTTCCAGGTCGTTCGACCAAACTATTCCAGAAGCAAAAAACAGAATAAATTCAGGGAAAAGCCGGAATTGTTTTTTTGCGGTTTTCTGGTTATAATGGAGAAAAAGAACGGTTTCAAAAGACTTGTTACTGCCAGTAAACCTCCATTGCACAGAATGTTCCCTGAAAGAGAGGAGCAGGTGCATGGACAAAGAAACAAGAAACGGACAGCCGTATGCAGGCGCCATTAAGAACACCAAAAGCAAAGACAATGGGGCGAAGCTGGTCTTTGATGACCCGACGCTGTGTGCACAGTTTTTACGGGGCTACACGGACATTGACCTGTTAAAGCAGGTACAGCCGGAGGATATTGAAGATGTATCGGAACGATTCCTTCCCATGTTTCAAGAAGGGCGGGATTCCGACTGTGTTAAAAAAATCCGTCTGAAAGACACATCGCTGTTTCTTATTGTGATTATTGAACATCAGTCATCAGTCCATTATGATACAGCGTTTCGGTTACTGCGGTATATGGTGATGGTGCTTACGGATTATGGCGCCGAGCAGGAGCAGAAACAGCCGGGAATCACAAGCCGGAAAGAATTTCAGTATCCGCCGATATTGCCGCTGGTATTTTATGACGGGCCGGGAAACTGGACTGCTGTCCGCAATTTTAAGGAACGGGTACAGTTGAATGAAGTACTGGGAGACTATATTCCTGATTTTCAGTATATTGTAGTTCCACTGTCCGGGTTTACCAATCAGGAACTTATTGAAAAACGCGATGAACTTGCGTTGTTTATGCTGGTGGATAAACTGCGGAACAGTGCTGATTTCAGCCAGCTTCAGGATATTCCGGAAGCGTATCTGGAGGAAATCAGCAAAAACAGCCCTGATTATATGCTGAAGCTGTTGGGTCGGATCTTTACGGTACTGCTGTATCGGTTGAATATCCCGGGAGAGGAAATTGAGAAATTTACAAATAAGATCGAACGGAGGGAGATCAATATGCTGTTTGCGAACTTTGAAGCATATGACGTACAGGAGACCCGCAGGATCAGCAGGGCAGAAGGAAAGGCGGAAGGAGTTTTGGAGTTTTTGCAGGATCTGGGCACAGTTCCTGATGAGTTAAGAAAACGAATTCTGGAAGAACAGGACATGGACAAGCTTGGCCGGTGGCTGAAGCTGGCGGCCAGAGCGAAGAGCGTTGAACAGTTTGCGGAAGAAATCAGGAATGAGCAGAATAAATAAAGTCCTGAATCGAAAAGAAGGTAGAAAACGATGACAAGGATAACGATCGATCTGAGCCGCTGCATCGGCTGTGGCGCATGTGCAAAGGACTGTCTTATGGCAAATCTGAAGCTGGAGGGAGGCGCTGTGACTGTGGGAGAACGGTGCATTCTCTGCGGTCACTGTGTGGCAGTCTGTCCGAAGAATGCGGTCAGTCTTTCCGGCTGTGCCATGGAGGAAGTGGAAGAGTATGATCCGGAGACCTTTACGGTGGAACCGGGGCAGTTTCTTCATGCGGTGAAATTCCGGAGAAGTATCCGGCAGTTTCAGAAGACCATGGTTTCGGACGAGGCGAGAGACCGGATTCTGGAGACTGGCCGGTATACAGCAACGGCGGCGAACCGCCAGGACAACCGGTTGATCTGGGTGCAGAAGGAGCTTGATGAATTAAAGGAAACACTGTGGGAGGAGCTTCCCGGTGTGATTCCGCTGTTTGAAAAAGAGGCGCCTGCCATGGCTGCACGGTTTTCGGAATTTTCGAAAGCGCACGCGGCGGACGGAAAGGATTCTCTGTTTTTCGGAGCGCCGGTGCTGCTGGCAATCCAGGGACAATCGGAGCTGGACGCCGGACTGGCGGCGGCAAACATGGAGATGATGGCAGTCTGTGAGGGCTGCGGCGTGTTGTACAGCGGTTATTTAACCAGGATCATCAACCGGTCTCCGGCACTGCGGGAATGGTTGGAACTGGGAGATCGGGATCTTTCCATCTGTATGCTTATTGGTTATCCGGCGGTCCGCTATTTCCGGACTGCGCC
>CAKRJM010000006.1 GCA_934351765.1 uncultured Lachnospiraceae bacterium
GAGCGACGGTGCTGGAGCTGACCTATTCCATTGGGCTTCCCATCGGGATCCTGGTGTTTTTTAATCATTTTTCCAGGGCGGCACTGTCTAAGGATCCGACGCCCATTGAGGTTCAGATGCGGACCTATGAGACGGATGTGAACCAGACGCTGATCAAAAACGCCGGGAGGGAGGAATCCGGAGTTGATGTTACTTAAAGAAGGACTGCTTGCACTGATCGGACTGAGTGCCGGCGGGATCATTGCGGCGGGCGTTTTTGCCTTTATTGTTACCATAGGCGTGGTGGTGCGGCTCATCGGGAAGACTCATACGGCGAAGCATGTACGGCTCTTTGAGGATATGATCGTTTTCGGCGGGACAGCGGGAAATGTGGTGTATCTGTATCAGCCGTCCCTGCCCGGGGGCTTTCCGCTGCTGGTGCTCATGGGACTTGGCTCCGGTATCTTTGTCGGGTGCCTGATCATGTCGCTGGCGGAGACGCTGGATTCTGTTCCGGTGCTCAGCCGCCGGATCCGCCTGTCCACAGGGCTCCAGTATGTGATCCTGGGGATTGCGGCCGGAAAACTCTGCGGGGCGTTATATCACTTCTTTTAAAGGAGGCATTTAAAGGAGGATTTATGGATCAGGAAAAACAGAAGGCACCGGACAGCCGGGTGGGAAGCACCATGAGTCCGGAGGAATATGAGGCTTATGTAAAGCAGGTAACGCCCACGCATAATCCGGTCTGGAATGTCCTGCGGGCGTTCGTAACCGGCGGCATCATCTGTACCATCGGCCAGGGACTGCTGTACCTGTTTCAGGAAAACGGTGTGGAGCGGGAGGCGGCCGGCGCCTGGACGCTTCTGATCCTCATCGGGGCCGCAGTGATCCTGACCGGGCTGAACCTGTTCCCGAAGATTGTGACCTTCGGCGGAGCGGGCGCACTGGTTCCCATCACCGGCTTTGCCAATTCGGTTGTCTCTCCGGCCATCGAATACAAAAAAGAGGGACAGGTATTTGGCATCGGCTGTAAAATCTTTACCATTGCCGGGCCGGTAATCCTCTATGGGATCTTTTCAAGCTGGATTCTGGGCATTCTTTACTGTATCCTGGACTGGATCGGCATTTACTGGGCATAACGGAGGAATCGGACATGGAACGAAAGCGTTATCAGAGAGGAAAGGCAAGTCTGGCCTTTGAAAACGGGCCGCAGATCCTTGGAAAGGCGTCGGTCGCCGGAAAAAAGGAGGGGGAAGGGCCGTTAGGGGAACAATTTGATATCATTGAGCCGGATCCGCTTCTTGGCTGTGAAAACTGGGAGGAGGCGGAGAGTGCACTCCAGAAAGAGGCGGCCGATCTGGTCATTGAACGGGCCGGACTGGTGCGCAGCGAGGTACGCTATCTTTTCGCCGGGGATCTTCTGGGGCAGCTCATTGCAACCTCCTTTGGAACCGTGGATCTGGAACTGCCGCTGTTTGGATTATACGGGGCATGCTCCACCATCGGGGAGGCTCTCTGTCTGGGGGCCATGACAGTAGAGGCCGGGTATGCGGATTATGTGATGGCCTTGTCCTCCAGCCATTTTGCCAGCGCGGAAAAGCAGTTCCGTTTTCCGTTGGAATACGGGAATCAGCGCCCGCTTTCGACCACATGGACGGTGACCGGCAGCGGGGCATTTATTCTGGGAAAGAAGGGCGGATCGGTGCGGATCAGCGGGATCACGCCGGGGCGGATCGTGGACATGGGATTAAAGGATTCCATGAATATGGGGGCCTGCATGGCACCGGCGGCCTGTGATACCATCTGCCGCAGCCTGGAGGATTTTGAGCGGGAGCCGGAGGATTATGACCGGATCATCACCGGGGATCTGGGGCAGGTCGGAACAACGATCCTTCTGGATTTTATGAAGAGCCGGGGGCATGATATCCGGCGGCAGCACCGGGACTGCGGAACCATGATCTTTGACGCCGAAGCGCAGGATACCCATTCCGGCGGAAGTGGCTGCGGCTGTTCGGCCCTTGTGCTGGCGGCGGAAATCCTTCCGAAGCTGATGACCGGCCAGTGGCAGCGGGTGCTGTTCCTGCCGACCGGTGCATTGCTTTCCAGTGTAAGCTTCAATGAAGGAAACAGTGTTCCGGGGATCGCGCATGGAGTGATTTTAGAGCACTGCTGAACATGGTGATATTTGTCGGTAAATTGTGGGAAACTGCTCTGTTTGGCGCCGACATGGTGGAAATGTCTGTATTTATCGGGATAAAGTTCTTGAAACTGCGGCTGATTCAGGATAGAATAGGCAGTATCAAAAAAGCGGAATATGAAACAGAAGTGTTCCGCGTACATATCTTTTTCTTTATGATCGGGGATTCTCCCGGATAATTCCAATAGAACTAGAACGAAATGAAAACAAATATGGAAGCTGTAAAAGAGACAGGAGGTGGGAGCATGGACTGCGCTTCCGGCGTGGTGCTGGGCGGACTATACCGTCTGGAAGGTCTGCTGGGCCGGGGCGGACATGGAACGGTCTGGCTGGCAAGGCAGATCCGAACAGACCGCCCGGCGGCGGTGAAGGAGATTCAGGGGCAGGCACTGATCATGGAGACGGCTCTGTTAAAAAAGCTGTCCCATCCGGGGCTTCCTGCCATCATGGATATTCTGGAGGAAGACGGCCGGCGATATCTGGTCATGGAATATGTGGAGGGGGAAACTCTGAGTGCCTATCTGGGCAGTCATGGGCCGGTATCGGAGGAGCAGGCGGCAGACTGGGGGATCCAGCTCTGCCGGGTCCTTTCTTATCTGCATGAGCGGCGTCCGCCGGTGATCCACCGGGATCTGAAGCCGTCGAATCTGATCCTGCGCCCGGACGGGAGGCTGGTTCTGATCGATTTCGGAACAGCCAGAGAGCGGAAGGAGGATCAGACGGGGGATACAGTCTGGCTGGGAACCAGAGGTTATGCTGCGCCGGAGCAGTATGGAGGGCGCGGACAGACCGGGCCGGAAACGGATATTTACGGCCTCGGAATGGTTTTGTATGATGCGCTGGGCGGCATGAAAGGGCAGGGGAAAGAAGGAAGAGAACTGTCTGCCGGTCTGGAGCGGATCCTTCAAACCTGTACCAGAGTGGAGCCGAAAAGAAGGTTTTCTTCCTGTCGGATTCTGGAGGAGGAGCTTCTGGCGTTTCGGACACAGACCGGACATCAGAGGATGTGGAGTATGCGTCTTCGAAGCGGCTGTCTGATTCTGGCAGCGGCATCGTTAATCCTGGCGGGAAGCAGTCTGGGGCTGGCATTGGCCGGACGGAGCCGGCAGGGAGTGTTTTATGAATCATTGCTATTGGAGGCAGAAGGCTGTGTTTCCGAAGAGGAAGCAGAAGCGTTGTGTGAACAGGCAATCCTTCTGGAGCCACAGCGCCCGGAGGCGTATGAGCAGCTGCTGGAAATTTATGTGGAAACCGATGGGAGCTTTTCGGTTTCGGAGGAACGGCAGTTTCAGGAGCTTCTCCGGTCGGAGAGTGGGCTTGGGACTGTCCGGTCCAGACTACAGAGAGGCGGAGCAGCCTGCGGAAGGGCGGCTTATCGGATCGGGCTGGCATACTTTTATGAATATGAGGGGGCCGGAGGACGGGGCGCATCGGCAGTCTGGTTTCGTCTGGCAGAAGAAAACAATGCCCATCTGACAGAGGGGGAAATACTTCGGACAAGGATTCTGGGAAGGATCGCTTCCTACTGGGACGGTCTGGGGAAAGAAAAGAAATCGGGAGATCCGCAGGTTTCTTATGCGGATTACTGGAAAGACCTGGAGGAGCTTTCAAGGCTGGAGCTGGAACAGAAGGACAACCGGATTACTGCGCTGGTGGCAGCAAGAGAACTGGCCGGGCGTCTGGCGGACTGCGGATCCCTGTTTTATCGGGACGGAATTGGAACGGGACAGATGGAACAGGCATTGAAGCAGGTTGAGACACAGGCAGCGGTCTGGGAGGGTCAGATTGAAAGCACCTACGAAGGACAGCTGTTCGAGGAAGTAAAGACGGCGGAATCACTGGCGGAACAAACATTGAAGGTATTGAAACAAAAAGAGAAGGGAGAATAGGGATGGAACGGGGAATGATAAGCTGGTATTATATTCTGTCATGGACGCTGGCGGTCCTGGCGCTTCTGGGACTTGTGACGGTGGGAATACTTGGGGTACGGATGAGGCTGTTTCGGAATCGAAGGATTTTACTGCGGGTGACCGTGTCTGTCATATCGCTGGCGGTCCTGTCCCTGGCGGCAGCCGTGTTATTTTTGATTCCCGGCTTTATTTCACTGGCAGAGGAGCCGTCCATTTCTGTTCAGTTTTATTCAAAAAGCGGGGAGACGGAAAACGGAACAACGGGCTTCGGAACATATGTGTTTTTCCGGGAAACGGCAGAGGCAGTCGTGACAGTTCGGGAAAAGAACCCGGATCCGGAAACGTTGAGAATACAGCTTAGCGATAAACGGGGATCGGAGCTTTTGCTTTCTTATGGGACAGGTGGCTGGAGAGGCCTGGAGGGGGCAGAAAAAGGAACTCTGGAGGCCGGAGAATGGACGGAGGAGGCACCTGGAGTTTATACGGTGCGGCTGCGCTTTTTACAGGAGGGAAGCTGGCGGCTGGAAATGATCGCCTGCGATGATCTGGCCGGGAACCGGGCCGTTTGGGACCAGCAGTGCAGCGTGGTGATCGACCGGCAGGCTCCGAAGCTTCTTCTGGAGCGGGAGCAGCAGGAGAAGATCCGTCATGCGGATTATTATAATCAGACCGCAGAGCTGTGGTGCTATATGGAGGAGGAATATTTCAGACAGGGAGAACCTCCGGTGATTGAGATCCGGAAAAACGGCGCTTTTTCGGAACCGGAAACTGTTTTTTGGGAGCCTGCGGCGGAACGGGGGCTTTTCTGGTATAAATGCAGGCTTCGATTTTCGGAAGAGGGGATATATGAGGTAAAGATTTCTTATACAGATCCGGCAGGAAATCCGATTGCACCGGAAGCAAAGACGGAGGACCGGTTTACCGTGGATCTGACGCCGCCGGATCAGGGTGTGGCAGAGGCACTGGGACACCAGTGGACAGGCTTTTGGGATCAGATGGGCTTCGGATTGCTTTCCGGTACACGGGTGCCTGTACGTTTGTCTGGTTCTGACAGCTTATCGCCGGTGGAACCGATTCAGTATTACTGTTCTGGAAAAGGTCTTTCCAGAGCAGAGCTGGATGCACTTCCGGAGAAGGCATGGACAACTGGAGACAGCCTGTTTCTGGAAACCGGGACGAAAACCATAGTTTATGGAAAGGTAACGAATTATGCAGGACTGTGGAGTTACTTTTCCAGTGAGGGGATTCTGGTGGAGTCGCTGGGGCCGGAGATATTCGTGGAATTGGAGGGGGAAGCCGGAGTTCTGGAGCCTTGTTATCGAAGCAGCGTTAAAGCAGTGATTGGGATTCAGGATCGGGGAGAAGGAGAAGCACTGGCCGGCCTGCGGGCAGCAGGATACCGTCTGTCCGGAAATGGCGGGCAGGAATTGGAACAGGGAAGCTTTTCGGAGGCATTTGCCGGAGCGGAATCCTTTCAGACGGTATTGGAATTTCCTCTTTCCCGCTATGAGGAGCAGGAATTGGAGCTGGTTGTCTGGGCGGAGGATCAGGCGGGAAACCGCAGCGAAGAACAGACAAGGTTTCTTCTGGATTCCCGACCGCCGGAGCTTTTGCTGGAATTTAATCAGGCGGAACCGAAAAATGAAAAGTATTATGCGGCGGAACGGACGGCTGTCCTGACAGTAAGGGAACCGTTTTTCTCGGAAAAACTGATCTCTTTGTCCATTACCAATACAGAGGGGGAAGGACCGCAGGTCGGAGCCTGGAGCCATGACGGGGAAGTACACCGTCTGACCATGGTATTTTCCGCGGATGGGGAATATGCGGTTTCCGTTCACGGAGCAGATCTGGCCGGAAACGAAGCAGAACTGTCGGCAGAGTCCTTTGTCATTGACCAGACACCGCCGGAGCTTACGGTGGAGTTTGCAGATGGCGGAAATGGCGGGGAACAGGCACAGAAAGGCTTTTTTGCATCGGCTCGAAAAGCGATGGTAACGGTACAGGAAAAAAACTTTTCTGAAGAACTGTTTTTGGCGGAGGACAGCGAAAATCCGATATTTCAGTCTTCCGGACCAATGCATCTGGCAGAAACTATATATGAAGAAAACCGGATGTATCATATTCGGTTTTCCTGTACGGATCTGGCCGGAAATGAGACGGTCTGGGAAGCTCCGCTGTTTACGGTTGACACAGAAGCACCTCGGCTTACGGTGGACGGTCTGGTGGACCGGTCCGCCAACCGCGGAACGGTGGAGGCCGGGCTTTCGGCGAAGGATCAGAATCTGCGGAAAGAAACGGTTCAGACCTCATTACTTCGATTTCGAAATGGTGTCTGGAAGGATACGGGGGCGGAAATGGAGAACGGAGGCAAACCAGAAAACGAAATGAAAACAGAAGCAAGTCTGGAAACGGACTTGAAAAGCGGGAATGAGCAGGAAATTTTACAGGTCTGGCGGCTGCTCTCATCAAAAAACTTTCCGGAAACGGAGGAAACAGACGGATTTTACCGGCTGACGGTTTCTGCCATGGATCGAGCCGGAAACCGGGCGGAGCGTAACGTAACATTTTCCGTAAACCGTTTCGGATCGGTCTATCTGCCGGAGACAGAAACGGCAGTCTGGCTTTATCCGGAGGACGGAAGCTATCCGTATCTTTCGGAAGAACGGGAGGTTACAGTTCTGGAATATAATGTGGATGAGGTGGAGGAGTACCGGGTGGCGGTGAGCCGGGACGGTGTACTGGAGGAACTGAAGGATCAGGAGGATTATCTCCGGGAGGAGCTTACGAAGACAGGAGGAGCAGAGGAGACGATGGAAGACTGGAAATGTTACCGGATCCGGATCCTGAGCCATGTGTTTGCTTTGGAGGGCGATTATGAGATCTTTCTTTATTCGGGAGACCGGGCCGGGAATCAAATGGGGAATACAACGCCGAAGACGTGGAAAAGAAGCGCCCGTTTTTCGTTTGCTGTGGATAAAACACCGCCGTCGGTGATTCTCACTGGCGCGGAGGATGGCGGACGCTATCGGGAGCGGGAGAAAAAGCTGCGCCTGTCTGCCTGGGACAATATGGAGCTGGCCGGGATTCGGATCCGGGTCGGAGAGGAGGAACAATGTCTGGAGGATGGAGCGCTTCAGAAGCTGATCCGGGAGAACAACGGACAGACCGAGATCACGGTTCAGGCGAAGGATGACTGGCAGACGGTTCAGGTCTGGGTATGGGACCGGGCAGGGAACGGAAAGCCGGAGGCGGATAAAGGCACAGGAATAAACGGAGAAGCAGGGGAGGAGGCAGGAGAAGATCCGGAGACGGAAACAGGTGCATACCGGCGGCTCAGACTTCTGGTGACACCGAACGGACTGGTACTGCTGTTCCGGTCTCCGTACCGGGGCCTGGCAGTGCTGGCGGTACTGACAGTCCTGGCCGGGGCAGGCTGGTATAGATACCGGAGGATAACAAAACCTTCGAAGGGATAGAAAAAAGAAAGGAAGTGTGTTAAAATAAAAATCAAATGAGCCTGCGGGCCTGAAAGATAAAGATAGGGAGGAAACGAATGAATTATTTAATCGGAATTGATCTTGGAACCTCTGCAACGAAGACAGTCCTGTTTGATGAAAACGGAACGGTGATCGCTTCCGCATCAAGGGAATATCCCATGTATCAGCCTCAGAACGGCTGGGCAGAGCAGAAGCCGGAAGACTGGAGAGAGGCTGCGCTGGAAACCATCACCAGAGTGGTGAAGGAATCCGGTGTTGATAAGGATGAGATCAAGGGAATCGGTATTTCCGGCCAGATGCATGGCCTTGTGATGTTAGATGAAAACAACGAAGTGATCCGTCCTTCGATCATCTGGTGTGATCAGAGAACCGCAAAGGAATGTGAGGAAATTACAGAAAAGGTCGGAAAAGAGCGTCTGATTGAGATCACAGCGAACCCGGCGCTGACCGGTTTTACGGCCTCCAAGATTCTCTGGGTGAGAAATCATGAGCCGGAAAACTATGCGAAGTGCCGTCATATCCTGCTGCCCAAGGATTATGTACGTCTGATCCTGACGGGAGAGTATGCAACCGAGGTGTCTGATGCGTCAGGTATGCAGCTTCTGGATGTGCCGAACCGCTGCTGGTCCGACGAGGTTCTGGAAAAGCTGGATATTGATAAGCGTATGCTGGCAAAGGTTTATGAGTCCCCGGAGGTGACCGGAACGATTCTGCCTGAGATCGCGGCAGTGACCGGACTTTCCGAAAAAACGGTGGTAGTCGGCGGTGCCGGAGATAATGCAGCAGCAGCGGTAGGAACCGGTGTGGTGAAAGACGGACGTGCCTTTACGACCATCGGAACCAGCGGCGTTGTGTTTGCCCACAGCAAAAATGTCACTATTGATCCCAAGGGAAGAGTCCATACCTTCTGCTGCGCGGTGCCCGGCTGCTGGCATGTTATGGGCGTTACCCAGGGGGCAGGACTTTCTCTTCAGTGGTTCCGCAATAATTTCTGCCAGGACTACATGGAAAAGGCAAAAGAAGAGGGCTGTGATGCCTACGATTATATCAACCGCGATGTGGAGAGCGTATCGCTGGGAGCAGATCGTCTGATCTATCTGCCGTATCTGATGGGAGAGCGGACTCCGCATCTGGATCCGGACTGCAGAGGTGTGTTCTTTGGCCTTTCCGCGATCCATACCAGAAAGCATATGCTTCGTGCCGTGATGGAGGGCGTATCCTATTCCATGAAGGACTGCAATGACATTCTGAAAGAAATGGGCGTAGAGGTTGATGACATGATGGCCTGCGGAGGCGGCGGAAGAAGTGCCGTGTGGCGCCAGATGCTTGCAGATATGTATGGCTGTACCGTAAAGACTGTTACGGCGAAGGAAGGGCCGGCTCTTGGCGTGGCAATCCTGGCCGGTGTGGGCGCCGGAATCTATGACAGCGTAGAGGCTGCCTGCGAGAAGATGATCCATACGGACAAGTCCTGTGATTCCATTCCGGAGCATACCGCAAAGTATGAGGAATATCATAAGATCTATAAGAACCTTTACACCTGCCTGAAGGATCAGTACAAGGAACTGGCAAAGCTGTAATCATCGGATGGATGATTAAAAAGAATCCTGCCTGCAGGATTCTCTGCTGAAATAAAAAGGGGATTCCCGTTTGCGGGAATCCCCAAATGATAAACGTTCGTATACAATTCTAATTTTCTAACATTTTATGATACTGCTCGGCGGCCTGCTTCATGACCGAGGGGCCGGGAGCACCAATGGTCGTCCGTTTTTCCACACAGGTCTTTAAGCTGATCGCGTCATAAATATCAGATTCAAATACGGGGCTGATGGCCTTGTATTCTTCCAGAGTCATATCATCCAGAGAAATTCCCTTATCCAGGCAGAACAGAACCAGCTGACCGACGATTCCATGAGCATCACGGAACGGAACCCCATGGTTTACCAGGTAATCTGCGGCATCGGTGGCGTTGGTAAAGCCGTTCATGGCACTCTTTTTCATAATATCCTTGTGGAAGCGCATGGTATCGATCATGCCGGTGAACAGGGCGATGCAGCCCTTTGTGGTATCGATGGCGTCAAATACCATTTCCTTGTCCTCCTGCATATCTTTATTGTATGCCAGCGGGATGCCCTTCATGGTTGTCAGGATCGAGGTCAGAGCGCCGTAGACACGGCCGGTCTTACCGCGGACCAGCTCGGCAATATCCGGATTCTTTTTCTGAGGCATAATGGAACTTCCGGTGCTGTAAGCATCATCCAATTCTACAAACTGGTACTCGTTGGAGTTCCAGAGAATGATCTCTTCTGAGAAACGGCTCAGATGCATCATGATGGTTGCCATGGCACTGCAGAGCTCGATCAGATAGTCACGGTCGGAAACAGAATCCATACTGTTTCTGGTTGCACAGTCAAAATCCAGAAGAGATGCGGTATATTCCCGATCCAGAGGATAGGTAGTTCCGGCGAGTGCACCGGCGCCCAGCGGACAGGTATTCATGCGCTTGCGGATATCTGCCAGACGGCTCCGGTCACGGAGAAACATTTCAAAGTAAGCACCAAAGTGGTGAGCGACGGTGACAGGCTGAGCCTTCTGTAAATGGGTGAATCCAGGCATATAAGTTTCCAGATTTTCATCAATGATCCGCAGGATCGTGGTAAGCAGATCCTTTAAGAGTGCATCCAGCTCGCCGATTTCGTCCCGGATATAAAGCTTCATGTCCAGAGCAACCTGATCGTTTCGGCTTCTGCCGGTATGCAGCTTCTTTCCCACATCGCCGACCCGCTCGATCAGTGTGGCTTCCACAAAGCTGTGGATATCTTCCGCGGTGGGATCAATCTCCAGCCGTCCGGCTTTCACATCATCCAGGATTCCTTCCAGGCCGTTTCGGATCTCCGTCATTTCCGCTTCTGTTAAAATTCCCTGTTTTGCCAGCATGGTTACATGGGCGATGCTGCCGCGGATGTCCTGCTTATAAAATCTCTGGTCAAAAGAGATCGAAGCGTTAAAATGGTCTACCAGTGCGTTTTCTTCTTTTGTGAAGCGTCCTCCCCACAATTTCATGATTCCTGTTCCTCACTTTCTGCTGTTTCATTTATCTGAGTTTCTGTTTTATCTGTAATGGTTTCAGAAGGCTGTTCCGTGGTGATAACGTTGTTTGTGTTTGTGGACTGCGTTTCCGAATCAGGCTGTTTATTAGAAGTCGATTCAGAGCCGGAGCCGTCAGAGGCTGTGCTTTTACCGGGAATTTCCGGCTGCTTTATCAGTACCCGCTTTGTTCCCCGGAGGGCCGCCCGCCGTTCTGCTTCTGCCGAGCGCTGATTTTCAGACAGTTCCTGATCCTGCGCAGAGAGTGCCAGCTGATGCTTGTGGTAAGCCCTTGTGCTCAGGACCAGAAGGATCAGAAGAATCAGGGAAACCACAGAAATCAGGATTCCAAGTCCCATGCCATCGGGGCAGTAGGTCAGTTCCACGGAATGAGAACCGGCGCTTACAGGGATTGCAAGCATGGTGTCTGCAATGGTCTGCGGCTCCACTTCGATGCCGTCTACCTTGACAGTCCAGCCGGTCTCATAGGGAATGGAGGTGTATAACAGACCGCTTTCGGAGGCGGTTACCCGTCCGGTTACCGTGGTGTCGGAATAGCTGTCTACGGTGAACGGCTCACTGCCCAGGTTTTTGATACAGGTCTGTAATGCATCCAGATTAAGCCGGTAAACATTGGCAGTGAAGTTTTCCTCCGACTGTTCTGTGGTCAGGGTGATGGAAGAACCGGCCTCATAGTATCCGAGATCCAGCAGATATCCGCGGTTTACATTGGAAAAGCTTTTGGTATTGCCGGCAGAGGATACGGACACATCCTTGATCGAGGTGTTTGTTACATCCACATAATAGAAGCCGTTCCCGGAGATACTGATGGTATATTTCCCCGTGGAGGAGGCTCCGTCCCTGGTAAGCATCAGAATATCATCGGCGCCCGCTGCCTGTGCCAGAGAATTCTGGTTATCCACCGGATTCAGCAGCTTATAATCCCAGAGGCTTTCAAAATCAGAGGAAACCATGAAACCGATGGGAAGGGAATACTTGTTTTCATAGAGCGTTACCTCTCCGTCCGTCATCTTTTCCGTGTAAAGCCCGCTGGCAAGGGGCGTGGTGGACAAGGTGTATTTTACACCAAGGATCGCAGAGGTCAGCGGAGTAGCACCGGAAAAACTGTAGGCATTGGTATTTCCCTCCAGTCCCAGAGCCTTATACAGATCACTTAAATGCGCATTGGCGGTGGAGGAAAAGAGGGAAGCAGACCGGTAACCGGCCAGTGCAGCATCGTTCTTTGTTTTTCGGCTGACCTTTTCCATTCGGAACAGGGAAGAATCTTCTTTGTCGATCGATTCAGAGAGCCGGCGGAAGGAATCCTGATTTTCCAGGTAAGCAGTCCGGTTTACTGTTGAAACACTGGTGACAGCCGTATCCATGCTGGCTTCCACAGCTACCAGGGTAAAGGCAAGGATCGCCAGGGTGGGGGCCCAGGCTTTTCGGTTTTTATGATAATACAGAAGCAGGGTGTAAAGACCAACGAGAGCCAGAGTCACATAATAGACCTTGAAGTCAAAGGTATCCACCGTGATGATGGCTTCACAGAGGAAAATAAAGATCACAACGCCCCAGAAGCTTCCCGTAAGCTGTGCCGCAGTGTTGGCGCGGATATGCCGGTATCCCTCATAACACATGGTAAGCAGGACAATGATATAAAGGAATGACTGGCGGGCCGGAAGACTGTTGGGGAAATGGAATCCATGCCAGATAAAGTTCGGAATGTTCAGGGAAAATCCGAGAAGCATAACGAACAGCAGGATCCCCTTCACGATCTTTTCCCGTTTGGGGATTTCCCTGTTCATCATATAGAGCGGAAACAGCAGAAGAACTGCCACGCCGCAGTAGATGTTAGGCCAGTGATCCAGCCCGGTCTCTGTTTCCACATTGACAAAGTGACGCGCCAGCATTTCAAAACAGGAGAAATAGGAAGTAAGCGTCTTGGGGAAACTTACGTCACCGGAGGCTGTCAGCTTCAGGGCGAACAGAACCGGAATCAGCAGGAATGCGGCGAGACCGCCGGATAACAGCGAATAGATGGCAAAGTTAACACATTTCTTAAAGAAACCGCTGTGATCCCGTTCCATGACCATCAGTGCGATAAAATAGATCACCATGAAAATACACATCATAATGGAAATGTAATAGTTGGTGATAATGGAAAGTGCCAGGGACAGGCAGTAAAGCAGACATTTATCTTCTTTGACAAGCTGTTCCAGACCAAGCATGACGATGGGAGCCAGGATCAGGCAGTCCAGCCACATGATATTCCAGCTGTAAGCTGCCATATAGGCAGACAGGGCATAAAAGATGGCAAAGAACGCGATCCCGAGATCTCTTGTCTTGAAGCGTCGGCTCAAATACCAGGAAAATGCCAGTCCGGAAAGGCCGATCTTTATGACGATCAGGTAAGTCATAAACTCGATCAGCAGGCTCTGGGGAACCAGAAATACCAGCCAGTTTACCGGGCTTGCCAGATAGTAGGCATAGAGCGGAGCAAAGTTGGACCCCATTCCGATGTTCCAGGAATAGAGCAGGGAGCCGCCATGCTTCAGCTTCTCCATGAATTCATTCATGAACGGTGTATACTGGTGGTACATATCCGTCCGGAGAAAGCTGTTGTCGCCGAAGGGAAAGATCCCCCGCTGGACAAAGATCCCGATCATAATAAGGACCGGGATAAAAAAGGAAAGGAGAAAGGGAGCTTTCTCCAGGAGTGTTGTTTTTTTACGGGTGCGAAGCTGTTTCATAAAAAATTATTTCCCTTTCTTTTCGGACTCGTGCAGATCAAGATTGGTCTGTTTTACAATGTAGATGGGACGATCCTTGGCTTCCATGTAAATATGGGCGATGTATTCGCCGAGGATTCCAATGGAAAGCTCAATAATTCCGCCGAGGAACAGAACGGCACATAAGGTCGTGACATAGCCCGGAACATCAATTCCAAAGATCAGTGTCTGGATCAATGTGATCAGAATATAGATAAATGCCACGATGGAGATCACGAAACCGACGCCGGAAACCAGGCGTAGCGGAGCGATGGAAAAGGAGGTGATTCCGTCTATGGCGTATTTGAACAGTCCGCGGAAGCTCCATTTGGTGGTGCCCATGGTCCGTTCCACATTTTCGTAGGGATACCACTTCGTATCGAAGCCGACCCAGGCGAAGATCCCTTTGGAAAACCGTTCCACTTCCGAAAGCTTTAAAATGGAATCGACCATCTGGCGTGTCATGATCCGGAAATCTACCGCAGCCTGCGGCATTTTTACATCGGTCATGTGGTTGCTCAGCCTGTAAAACAGGTTGGAAAAGGCGCTTCGGATTTTTGATTCCCCGGCGCGGGTGGTACGTCTTGCGGCAGCACAGTCATATCCCTCTTCGATCCCCTTCATCATTTCCGGGATCATTGCAGGCGGGTGCTGGAGATCAGCATCCATGACGATGACCAGATCGCCGGTGGTATGAGAAAGACCGGCATACATGGCTGCTTCTTTTCCAAAGTTCCTGGAAAAGGAAATATAACGGACGTTGTCATGGGCGGCCGCCAGCTCTTTCATCTTAGTGAGCGTGGAATCGCGGCTTCCATCATCAACCAATATATAAGTAAACGAATAGCCTGCCATGGCGGAAACGATGCCGTCCGTCACCTGGTAAAAGGTTTCGAGTACTTCTTCCTCGTTATAGCAGGGCACAACAATATCAACGGTTTTCATATAAAGGCCTCATTCTTAAACAGATTCTTCCGCCGGTCCCGGCGGTTTTTGTGCCATCAGTTTCTGAACCGACACTAACCTCTATTGTAGTATACCCATCTCTAAAAGTAAATGAAGAAAAATTGAAAATTTTATGTATAAAAAACGGAAGAAACGAATACACATAATATTAGCCTGAATGAGCGGATATCTTTGTTCTGCAGGAACGTGGAACAGATATTCCTGAGCAGTCAGAAAGACGAAGCAGTGTGAAAGGAGAAATACGAATGTCAGAGAAAATTATGGAAAACAACAAGGTTACGGTGATCGGAGAGATCATTTCCGGTTTTACGTTCAGTCATGAGGTTTTTGGGGAGGGATTCTACCTGACAGAGATTTCCATCAGCCGTCTCAGTGAGCAGGTCGATGTGATCCCGCTTTTAATATCTGAGCGGCTTCTGGATGTGACCGGCGATTATACCGGGATGCTGGTGGAGGCTTCCGGGCAGTTCCGTTCCTATAACCGCCATGAAGGAACAAAAAACCGTCTGATCCTGTCGGTGTTTGTGCGGGAGATCGCATTTCTGGAGGAATTTCATGACTGTACAAAAACCAATCAGATCTTCCTGGACGGATACATATGCAAGGCTCCGGTCTATCGGAAGACACCGCTGGGAAGGGAGATTGCCGATCTTTTGGTGGCGGTGAACCGGCCCTACGGAAAATCGGATTACATTCCATGCATCGCCTGGGGCAGGAATGCACGTTATGCGTCCGGCTTTGAAGTCGGCAGCAGGATCTGTGTCTGGGGCAGGGTCCAGAGCCGTGAATACGTAAAGCGGACCGGGGAAAATGAGAGTGAAAAACGGAC
Organism: uncultured Lachnospiraceae bacterium; assembly: GCA_934351765.1. Classification (GTDB taxonomy): domain Bacteria; phylum Bacillota; class Clostridia; order Lachnospirales; family Lachnospiraceae; genus Lientehia. The sequence goes on from CAKRJM010000006.1 coordinate 15,237, forward strand.
TGCTTATGAGGTGTCGGTCAGCAAACTGGAATGGGTTGAATAGCAAAGGGAAATACGGGGGGAATAGAGTTGCATTCTAAGAAGAACGGTGGTAAAATGTAGGGAAATATGACAGTACGACCTGGAGGAAAGTATGAAAAAAGGAATGATTCAGGTGCTTTGCGGAGAAGGAAGCGGAAAAAGTGCCTGTGCCATAGGCCTGGCTGTAAAAGCTGCGGGGAGGAACCAGAATATTGTGATCATTCAGTTCCTGAAGGGCCGAAGCGAAGAAAATGAGATAAGCAGACGGCTGGAGCCGGAGATCAAGGTGTTTTCTTTTGAAAAACTGGATCGTCCTTATGCAGAGCTGTCCAAGGAGGAACAGTCCGAGGAGGCAGCCAATATGCGGAACGGTGTGAATTTCGCAAAAAAGGTGCTTTCTACAAGAGATTGTGATGTCCTGATCCTGGATGAGATCCTGGGCCTGGTGGATCATGGGATCATCGAAAGCGGGGATATTGCAAGGCTTCTGGAAGCGCGGGATGAGGATGTAGATATTATTATGACAGGAATCGTATTCCCGGAGGAATTGTATCCATTGGTGGACCGGGTCACAAGAATTGACTCCGTGGATATGAAAGAAGGATAGATTTTTCAGATCTCCGATTGACAAGGAAGGATAGATTTTTCAGATCCCCGGTTGACAAGGCCGGTTAATGGTGTTATGATGACCAAAGTAACAAATTGAATAACCAAATGTAGAGGTTGCGTTTTTTATCAGTAGAACGGCGGACATGTCAGGCATGAAAGAAACCGGAGGAAAGGAAAAAACGCCGAAGGAACCGATAACCTGAATAGAAGTTCCTGGGCATATGGTGAAGAACTATATGACTGTCATCCGACGGATGGAGCGCTACTTAAAAGTTTCCGGCATATATGTTTATGCTGCTGTTGAAATTGAAAGGGCTGACCATTCGGTCAGCTCTATTTTATTTCATAGGAAAGTTCGTCCTATGAAATAAAAAACGCTCCGCAGGATCGCACTGCAGCGGAACAAAAGATCTGACACAGCAGGCGCTCGAGAAAATGAAAAATAAGGAGGAAAATGAAATGGCAGTATTTAAAGGTGCAGGCGTAGCAATTGTAACACCCTTTTTTGAGGATGGAAGCGTAAATTATGACAAGCTGACAGAAATTCTGGAGGAGCAGGTGGCGGCGGGAACGGATGCAGTCATCATCTGCGGAACCACAGGCGAGGCTTCCACGCTGAGCCATGAAGAACATCTGGATGTGATCGGTCATGCGGTCAAGGTTGTAAACAAGAGAATCCCGGTCATTGCAGGAACCGGTTCCAACAGTACCGAAACTGCAGTCTATCTGTCTGTTGAGGCAGAAAAGCTTGGCGCAGACGCGCTGCTTCAGGTAACTCCTTACTATAACAAGGCAACGCAGAAAGGTCTGATCAATCATTTCACTGCTGTTGCAGAGGCAGTGGACCTGCCGATCATTCTTTATAACGTACCCAGTCGTACCGGCTGTAATATCCAGCCGGAAACAGCCGTATATCTGGCAAAGAATGTTCCCAACATCGTAGGAATTAAGGAGGCCAGCGGAAACATTTCCCAGATCGCGAAGCTGGCACAGCTGGCAGACGGATGTATTGACATCTACTCCGGAAATGATGATCAGGTGGTACCGATCCTGGCGCTGGGAGGAATCGGCGTGATCTCTGTATTATCCAATGTGGCGCCGAAGGAAACCCATGATATGGTTATGAGCTTCCTAGATGGAAATGTGGCAGAAAGCCGCCAGATTCAGCTTCGGGCGCTTCCGCTGATCGATGCGCTGTTCTGCGAAGTAAATCCGATCCCGGTAAAAACTGCCATGAATCTGCTTGGTAAGGGCTGCGGACCGCTTCGTGGACCGTTATCTCCCATGGAGCCGGCACATGAAGAAGTATTAAAGAAAGCAATGGTTGATTTTGGATTGACACTGGCATAAATACAGCGTATAGAAAAAGAGGGAAAAAAGATGGTAAAAGCGATTATGCATGGCTGCAACGGTCATATGGGCCAGGTGATCACCGGGCTGGCAGCTGCAGATGAAGGAATCGAGATTGTGGCGGGAATTGATCTTTCCGACCATATCCAGAATACATATCCGGTATTTAAGTCACTGGATGAGTGTACAGTTTCTGCCGATGTGATCATTGATTTCTGTTCGGCAAAAGCAATCGACGGATTATTATCCTACAGCGTGAGAACAAAGACACCGGTTGTGATCTGTACCACAGGACTTTCTGAGGAGCAATTAGAACAGGTGAAAGAGGCGTCTGCATCTGTGGCAGTTCTGAAATCTGCCAATATGTCTCTGGGAATCAATATGCTTCTGAAGCTTTTGAAGGAAGCGGCACAGACACTGGTACCGGCCGGCTTTGACATTGAGATCGTGGAGAAGCATCACAATCAGAAGCTGGATGCTCCAAGTGGTACTGCATTAGCACTGGCTGATTCCATCAATGAAGCGATGGATCATCGATATACCTACAAATATGATCGTTCTCAGGAGCGGGCAAAGCGTTCCGAAAACGAAATTGGAATCAGTGCAGTACGGGGCGGAAGCATTGTCGGCGAGCATGAAGTGATTTTTGCCGGAGCCGATGAGGTCATTGAGTTCAAGCATACAGCATATTCCAAAGGCATCTTTGCCAAGGGTGCAATTGAAGCTGCGAAGTTCCTTGCAGGAAAACCGGCCGGTTTTTATGACATGAGTGATGTGATCGGGTAGGTGTGAAGGAAAAGCTTCCTTAATAAAATAAAAATATAATAATGTCATGACAGGAGCTTTTCAGCAGGTCACCGGAAGGAATGACGATGCGGGAAAGCTCCTTTGTTTCTGGAAAAGGCCTGGTTTCCCATCGAAAAATGTCCGGGAAATCGTGATTTCTGGTGTTTTGTTCAATTTTGCGGTTGCGTTATCAATATCGTTATATTATAATTTGCTTTGGTAGTTGGCATGTGGACAGGCGTTGTTTTATGCACAGCCTTTAAAGAAAGGGTGGTTTCATGACAGAGCAGCCTTATGAGACATACAGGGATTCCGATCGGCTGCATGAAGAATGCGGTGTGTTCGGAATCTATGATTTTGACAGAAATAATGTGGCACCAACAATCTACTATGGACTTCTTGCATTACAGCATCGTGGGCAGGAAAGCTGTGGAATCGCTGTCAGCGACACAGAGGGACCGAAAGGCGTGGTCCGGCTTCGTAAAGGAATGGGATTGACCAATGAGGTCTTTACACCGGAGGTCCTGGAGGAATTGCAGTTTGGAGATATCGGCGTAGGCCATGTCAGATATTCGACTGCCGGATCCAGCACAAGAGAAAACGCACAGCCGCTGGTTCTGAATTATATCAAAGGAACCCTTGCACTGGCTCATAACGGCAATCTGGTTAATGCACCGGAGCTTCGGCGGGAGCTGGCCCATGATGGTGCGATTTTTCAGACGACGATCGACTCCGAGGTGATCGCCTATCATATTGCCCGGGCTAGGGTGAAGTCAAAGACCGTCGAGGAAGCAGTCGGAAAGGCCATGAAGAAGATCATCGGAGCCTATTCTCTGGTGCTTATGAGTCCGAGAAAGCTGATCGGAGCCAGAGATCCCTTTGGCTTCAAGCCACTGTGCATCGGAAAACGGGATAATGCTTATATTCTGGCTTCCGAAACCTGTGCTCTTGATACCGTAGGAGCGGAGTTTGTGCGGGATGTAAAACCGGGAGAGATCGTTACAATCACAAAGGGCGAGATTTACTCGGATACCAGTCTCTGTCTGCCGCCTGAAAAAGAAGCAAGATGTATTTTTGAATATATTTATTTTGCAAGACCGGATACGAAGATTGACGGAGTCAGCGTGTATCATGCAAGGCTTGCCGCAGGCCGGTTTCTGGCAAAGGATCATCCGGTGGAGGCAGATCTGGTCGTGGGAGTTCCCGAATCCGGAAATGCCGCGGCTCAGGGATATGCCCTGGAATCCGGGATTCCTTATGGAACCGCATTTGTGAAGAACGGTTATGTGGGCCGTACCTTTATCAAGCCCAAGCAGAAGAGCCGGGAATCCAGTGTACAGGTCAAGTTAAATGTATTAAAGGAATCAGTTGACGGAAAGCGGATCATCATGGTCGATGATTCAATTGTCCGGGGAACCACCTGCGGACGGATCGTCCGGATGCTTCGGGAGGCCGGGGCAAAAGAGGTTCATGTACGGATCTCAGCACCGCCGTTTTTACATCCCTGTTACTTCGGAACGGATATTCCGTCCGAGGATCAGCTGATCGCCCACGGACGGACCATAGATGAGATCCGGAAGGAGATCGGAGCAGACAGTCTCGGCTATCTGGAACTGGATCGGCTTTCTGAGATGGCAGAGGGGCTTCCCATCTGCACAGCATGCTTCAGTGGAAACTACCCCATCGAGCCTCCGACGGAGGACATCCGGGGAGAATATAACAGATGATGATGGGCATAATAGCCTGAGACTCCAAAGCCTGGGTGGCGGAGAACCATCAGAAAGGAAAAATTTATGTACGATAGATACCAGAGCCCGTTGTCGGAACGTTATGCCAGCAAGGAAATGCAGTATATTTTCTCGCCGGATAAGAAGTTCCGGACCTGGAGAAGATTGTGGATCGCGCTGGCAGAGACAGAGCATGAGCTGGGCCTGCCGATCACACAGGAACAGATCGATGAGTTAAAGGCCCATCAGGACGATATCAATTATGAGGTGGCAAAGAAGCGGGAAAAAGAAGTCCGCCACGATGTTATGTCCCATGTGTATGCCTATGGTGTACAGTGTCCTGGAGCAAAGGGAATCATCCATCTTGGTGCAACCTCCTGTTATGTGGGAGATAACACCGATATTATTATCATGACTGAGGCCTTGAAGCTGGTAAGAAAGAAGCTGATCAATGTTATTGACGAACTGGCAAGGTTTGCTGATAAATATAAGGCGCAGCCGACACTGGCGTTTACTCATTTTCAGCCTGCACAGCCGACGACTGTTGGCAAGCGTGCCACGCTCTGGCTTCAGGATCTGACTCTGGATCTTCAGGATGTGGACTATGTGCTGAGTACCATGAAGCTTCTTGGATCAAAAGGAACGACCGGAACACAGGCAAGCTTCCTGGAACTGTTTGACGGCGACCAGGAAAAGGTAAAGCTGGTAGATAAGAAGATCGCGGAAAAGATGGGCTTCTCCGGCTGTTATGCAGTATCCGGACAGACTTATTCCAGAAAAGTGGACAGCCGGGTATTGAACGTACTGGCCGGAATCGCTCAGAGTGCACATAAGTTCTCCAATGATATCCGCCTGCTTCAGCATCTGAAAGAGGTGGAGGAGCCATTTGAAAAGAATCAGATCGGCTCTTCTGCGATGGCATATAAGAGAAATCCTATGCGGAGCGAGCGTATGGCATCTCTGGCAGATTATGTGATTTCTGATGCCATGAATCCGATGCTGGTGGCTTCGACCCAGTGGTTTGAGCGGACGCTGGATGACTCGGCAAACAAGCGTCTCAGCATTCCGGAGGGATTCCTTGCAATCGATGGTATCCTGGATCTGTATCTTAATGTGGTGGACGGACTGGTGGTATATCCCAAGGTTATCGAAAAGCACATGATGGCGGAGCTTCCGTTCATGGCAACGGAAAATATTATGATGGATGCCGTGAAAGCAGGTGGAGACCGCCAGGAGCTTCATGAGCGGATCCGTGAGCTTTCCATGGAAGCCGGAAAAAATGTCAAGGTCAACGGGCAGGATAACAACCTGCTGGAGTTGATCGCAGCAGATCCGGCATTCAATATGACGCTGGAGGAACTTCAGAAGACCATGGAGCCGTCCCGCTATGTGGGAAGATCCAAAGAGCAGGTGGAGGAATTCCTTGCAGAAGTGATTGCCCCCATTCTGGAAGAAAATAAGGGAATCCTCGGTGTAAAAGCTGAGATCAATGTATAAACAGGAGGAAAAAATCATGGTTAGAGCAATCGTTGGCGCCAATTGGGGCGATGAAGGAAAAGGTAAGATCACAGATATGCTGGCAGAAAAATCGGATATTATTATCCGTTTCCAGGGCGGAAGCAATGCAGGTCATACCATTATCAACAACTATGGAAAATTTGCGCTTCATCTGCTTCCCTCCGGTGTGTTCTATGATCATACAACCAGCATCATCGGAAATGGTGTGGCTTTAAATATTCCCTATCTGATCAAGGAGCTGAACGATCTGGAGTCCAAGGGTGTTCCGGCACCGAAGATCCTGGTATCCAACCGGGCACAGATCATGATGCCGTATCACATGCTTCTGGACGCCTGCGAGGAAGCAAGACTTGCAGGAAAATCTTTTGGTTCTACAAAGTCCGGAATTGCACCGTTCTATTCCGATAAATATGCAAAGATCGGTTTCCAGGTAAGCGAGCTGTTCGGTGATCCCGATGAGCTGATGGATAAGGTAAAGAATGTCTGCACACTGAAAAATGTGATGTTGGTTCATTTATATGATCAGCCTGCGCTTGTTCCGGAAGAAGTATTTGCGACCCTGATGGAATACAAGGAGATGATCGCACCTTATGTATGCGATGTGTCTGCTTATCTGCATCAGGCATTGAAAGACGGAAAGAAGATCCTTCTGGAGGGACAGCTTGGTTCTTTAAAGGATCCGGATCATGGTATTTATCCTATGGTAACCTCCTCCTCAACTCTGGCTGCATACGGTGCCATCGGTGCCGGAATTCCGCCCTATGAGATCAAGGACATCACCACAGTTGTAAAGGCATATTCCAGTGCAGTCGGTGCAGGTGCGTTTGTGAGCGAGATCTTTGGTGATGAGGCGCAGGAGCTTCGTGACCGTGGCGGTGACGGCGGCGAGTATGGAGCAACTACCGGACGTCCGAGAAGAGTCGGCTGGTTTGATGCAGTGGCAACCCGTTATGGCTGCCGCGTTCAGGGAGCAACCGAGGTCGCTCTGACTGTCCTCGATGTTCTGGGTTATCTGGATGAGATTCCGATCTGCGTTGGCTATCAGTATGAGGACGGAAGAGTCGAGAAAGATTTCCCTGTAACCAGCGAACTGGAGAAGGCAAAGCCCGTATTCAAGAAGCTGCCCGGCTGGAAGTGCAATATTCGTGGAATCCAGAACTATGATGAGCTGCCTGAAAACTGCAAGAATTATATCAACGAGATCGAAAAGGAGATCGGTGTGCCGATCACTCTGATATCCAACGGTCCTGAAAGACATGAGATCATTGAGAGAAAGCCTTTAATCTAAGAAATCTCAGAAAACCTGCGAAAGAAGAACGGCTGAAAGGCTGCCGATGGAGAAAGGGTTATGATTCGTACCATTATTTTTGATATCGGAAATGTACTGGCGGACTTTAACTGGCGCGCCTACCTGGACAGTTTTGCGCTGCCGGAACAGGAAGACCGGATTGTGGAGCGGACGTTATTTTTAAGTCCGCTCTGGGCAGAAATCGACCGGGGGAGACTTTCGGATGAGGAGCTGCTTGCGCAGATCTGTAAGAGCGCGCCGGAGCAGGAAATGCTGATTCGGCGGGTTTATTCCGGGGCGGGAATGGCTGTCAGCCAGAATGCCTATGCACCTGGATTGTTAAAGCGGCTGAAGGAGCTGGGATATCAGATCTATATCCTTTCCAATTATGGGAAAACCTTTTATGAAGAGCGGTTATCTAATTTTGAGTTTCTGCGTTACAGCGATGGCCAGGTGATTTCCTATCAGGAGCAGTATATCAAGCCGGAGCCGGAGATTTATCAGATTCTGTTGTCCAGGTATCAGATCTGTCCGGAGGAAGCGGTGTTTTTTGATGATCTTCCGAAAAATCTGGAGACGGCAAAAACCTTTGGAATCAACACCGTTCAAGTTCGCGGATATGAATCGATTGAAGAGGGACTTCGGAACTTTGACATTGAACTATAATTGAAAAAAGAAGTGAGAGAAAACAGCCCTGTCCGGATCTGATGACCCGGCGGGGCTGCTTTTGATGATTAAGAAAGTCCTTTGCCCCGGTATTATAAAATGATCTGCAAAACAAAGTATTCTCCGGAAACGAAGAACTGGCAGTTTCCGTGGAGCTTTTCTGTTATATAATGAATACTTTTTGTTCCCAGTCCATGTCCGGCCGCGGTTGTCTGAGGCATGCCGTCTACAAATACAGGAGCTTTCGCGAATGTATTCTTTATGGACAGAAGAAGTTTCTCGTTGTTCCGATAGAAATCCAGTATGATCCGGCGATTTTCCGGTGCCAGAGGAACCGTGGCATGAATCGCATTTTCCAATGCATTGGAGAGAATCGCGGTCATATCCACATCGGAAACGGAAAGCTGTTCTGGTATCTGGATCGAATATTGAAAATCAATGCCGGAATTTTTGATCTGTGGCTCATGGGCAGAAAGGATCATATTGACCAGTTCATTTTTACAGTAACGATGTCTGGCAGTCTGGTCAGAAGTTCGGATGATCTCATGAATATAGTCCTGTGCCCGGTCTAGTTCTCCCTGCTCGATAAATACTGAAAGATTGGAGAGAAAGTGACGCATATCGTGTCGGAGCAGCGATACGGTATACTCGGAACGGCGGATCGCCTCAATTTCTTTTTGGGATTGTGTCTGCTGCATATTCATAAGCTGGCTGCGCTGCTCGGCCTCCCGTTTCTCTTCGTACTGCTTGAAATAGAGAAGCAGAAACAGCAGATAAAAAATACAGATCATAAAGCCCAGAAATTCCACGACTACATCCATGCCGGAATACATGAGAGTGGTATAAACCGTAGTGAGATAATCAAACAAATAATAAATAAAAGGCAAAAAGCCCAGGATCACGATTTCACGGGTAGGCTTTAACAGAAGCTGGGCAGCAGCACTGGAAACAAAATGGATCAGGATCAGAAAAACCAGAACCGTTATGAATATCCGGGCACTGTAGTAGGCCCATTCCAGGCCGGTAAGATCGAGTACAGCGATCCCGATCCAGTTACTGATCTGGCAGCAGAGATACGTGGTAACTACCGAGAGGCTGGAAAGAGACAGACGGTAATGATAAAAAAAGGTGAGAAAAAGTATCAGCGGAAGATGAATGATCAGCGGATATATTTTTTCTGTCCCAGATGTACCTAGAAAATAATAGGAAACAAGATAGATGATTCCAATCGAAACAGAAAATCCAAGGAGAGTGAGAATGTTTCTCCGGTTCATCAGGATTCCTAAAAAGGCAGCAGAAATATAGATTCCGAACAACAGTGTAGTTGCATTATGAAGATAACTTAAAATGGTAACAGCCATGGCAGAATACCTCCCTGTGCGGCTGGTTTATGATGAATCTCGAATTTATCCCTGAAACATAACCGAAAAATAGGCATCTTTGAGAGATTTTGAGAAACCTCTTGCAATAGGAATCAGACGTCCGGATTTCATGGTGATTTCCGTAGTATTAAAGTGATCCACATTGGGGAGATAAACCAGATAGCTTCTATGGCATTTGAAGAAACCGTTCTGATTGTTAAGGCTTTCTTTAAAAGAATACAGAGGATCCATAGTCTCCACGGAGCTTCCGTTCCGAAGATAAAAAAATACGCGTTTATTCTGAGCTTCCGCATATTCGATTTCATGGAAGTACAGTTTTTGATAGCCAAACGGTGTTTTCACGACTATATTTTTTGGCTCAAGCTGAAAGCTGTGGGCACACTCGTCCAGCTCTTTCTGAATCTTTTCATAAGTAACCGGCTTCAATAAATAGCCCTGAGCATGAACCTCATAGGATTCCAGCGCAAATTCCGGGGAAGAGGTCAAGAAGATGATCCTCACAGAGGTATCATGCTGGCGAAGTTCTCTGGCTGTATCCATGCCATTTAAAAGTGGCATGATAATGTCAAGAAATACGATATCCATAGGGGATGAAAAAGCGGCAGAGAGCAATTCATCTCCATTTCCATAAAGAAAAAGCTGAATTGGAATCCGGCGCTGTTCCGACCATTGACGGACCATTCCGGCAGCCTGCGGTAAAAAGTCCTGGCTGTCATCACAGATCGCAATCCGAAGCATAAAATCCTCCTCGTTGTTTCAAGATGTTTGAATTAAAGTGTCGTTATCTTTTTTATTTTAGTATAGATCATAGTTCTTTGCAATGACCGGAAAGAACGGTTCACACCAGAAAAAAAGCATTTCGCGCGTGTGCAGGAGATCAGAAATGGGAAAACAGAGGTACTGTGACGGTAAGAACTGTATTAAGAATATATCAGAAAAAACACTGCAGTGGATCTGTTCATGCGACAGGAGATTCCGAAGAATTCCTGTTACATGAAAGACATCAGCGTTTAGTTGTTGGAAGCTACCGGAACAGCAGCACTTCCGCGGACAATCAGCTCACCGTCCAGAAGGATCTTGGTAGGGGCTGTGTCCGGATGTTCCAGCTTATAATGAAGAAGCTGGATGGCCTGAGCACCGAGATCCTTACATGGGATCCGAACCGAAGTTAATGGCGGGGAACAGATGGAACTGAATGAAATGTCATCAATTCCGACAATCGAGCAGTCATCAGGAAGCTGGCATCCCTGATCTTTCAAGGCACGGCTGCAGCCCAGCGCGATCATATCGTTGTCAGCCAGGAGGGCAGGGGGGAGTTCTGTTCCGTCTTCCAGAAGCTTGGACATTTCTTTATAGGAGCCGGCCATGGAGGGAGTGAGTGCGTAGATTCCGTTTTCCGGCTGCTCCAGCCCCAGACGGTTTAAGGCATTTAAGTAGCCCTGCATACGGGCACGGAAATTTCCGGTATTCATGGAGCTGTGGAGATAGCCGATTTTTCGATGACCGAGGCTGTAAAAATAATCGACGGCCTTTTCGGCGATTTCTTCATTATTCATTGTCACACAGTTTAAAGAGTGGCCGTGGGCGGGGGTGTCCACCAGGATCACCGGGACCGGAAGATTTTCAAAAAACGGCAGATCGCAGCTTTCCAGCTCCGTGCCAAGAACGATGATCCCGTCCATGGGATCGGCAAAGACCATAGGATAAATTTCATCCCGGTTTTCCGGTCCAAAGGAAGTAATTACCAGCTTATAGCCCAGACGGCGGCATTCTGCTTCCAGGGAATCAATGATCGAAGAAACAAAATTCCCGTTTTCCTCCACAAGAATCGCAGAATTTTTATATTTCAGGAAACGGATGCTCCGTTCCTGGCGAAGGACTTTTCCCTCATTGGCTTCCGCAGTTCCCCTTTTTATAGTGTAGCCGTAATGCTCCAGAAGCGCGGCAGCCTCTGCACGGGTTGCATCGCTGACTCCTTTTTTATTATTCAGAACAAAAGAAATTGCGGCCGGTGAGATTCCAAGCTCTGCCGCGATCTCCTGTAATGGTTTTTTCCCTTTCATTATAAAAACTCTCCCATCTCAAAAATCATAATCCATAATTATAAAA
>CAKRJM010000007.1 GCA_934351765.1 uncultured Lachnospiraceae bacterium
TAGCGGTTTCCAAGCAGAAAATCAATGAAGAAAATCGATGAAGAAATTCAAGGAAGAAATTCAAGAAAGAAATTCAAGAAAGAAAATCAATGAAGAAATTCAAATAAGAAAATCAATGAAGAAATTCAAATGACAGATTTACAAAAATGTCATGGTTCAGATGACAGGATGCGGAGGGTGTAACAGGCGGGAGAGAGGAAGCCGGTATATAATAAAAGAAGGCACAGACAGGAGGTGGCATCTTGAATTTAGGTGAAATACTGGCTGCTTCTGTGGGGCTGTCTTTGGATGTTTATGCGGTTGCGGTCTGCAAGGGAGCCAAGATTCGGAAAATTGACGGGAGAAAGCTGGCGCAGATGTGCCTGATCTTTACCGGCTGGCAGATGTGTGCCCTGCTCATAGGGAACCTGATTATGCTGGTTCCTGCGTTCGCCGGAGAATCGGAACGATTCAGTCTGATCTGGTCTGGACTGTCTGCTCTGATCATATTTGGGATCGGGTTTTATATGCTTCATAAAGGAATCCACAGAGAGATGATGTTCGAACAGGTTGAGCCGTGGGGAAATGCAAAAGAGCTGTTTCTTTTAAGCCTGGCGACCAGTGTGGACGCATTTTGGGCAGGAATCGGGTTCGGATTTGTGGATACCTCCCTGTTTTTGGAGATCCTTGCGATTGGAATCATGACGATACTGGCAGTCATCACAGGAATTGTAACCGGTTATCGGCTGGGATATGAACAGAAGCATAAAGCACAGATCATCGGCGGTCTGATTCTTATTGCCGCCGGAATTGAGATCTGTATTACGCGTATTATCTAAAACCAAAGAAAAAGAAAACGGAGGAATGGAAAATGGCATCGATTACACATAAGGCAGAGCGTCTGGCATTCAGTAAAGCGATCGATCTGGCTATGAAAAAGGTTTACAAGGACAGAAAACAGGGTTTTTTACAGCTTACGGATCTGACTCAGAAATTTATGGGAGATCAGTTTCGGGCAGAGTCCTATGATAATGTAAGAAAAATGATTCAGAATCCGGATTCCAAGTGGATGCAGTATATTAACCGGGCGTTGGATGAGCTGGATCCCAACGTAGTAAAAATGACAGCGCTGAATCTGGGATTTGAGGCTGCGTTTTACGGAACAAAGACCATTCGAAAAATGAGAGAGGTTCATCAGTGTAATATTCCCTGGCTGATCCTGATGGATCCCACAAGCGCCTGCAACCTTCACTGTACCGGTTGTTGGGCAGCAGAATACGGTCATAAGCTGAACCTGACATTTGAGGAACTGGACAGCATCATCACCCAGGGCAAGGAGCTGGGCATTTATTTCTATATGCTGACCGGCGGCGAACCGCTTATGAGAAAGAAAGACATTATCCGTCTGTGTGAGAAGCATAACGACTGTGCATTCCATGCCTATACGAACGGTACACTGGTTGATCAGGAATTCTGTGATGAGATGAAGCGGGTGGGAAATCTGTCCCTGTCGATCAGTCTGGAAGGCTTTAATGAGGTCAATGACCTGCGCCGCGGTAAGGGTGTGTTTGACCGTGTCATGAAAGCAATGGATCTGTTAAAGGAAAACGGACAGCTGTTCGGAACCTCGATCTGTTATACCAGCAAGAACATTGAGACGGTAACCTCCGATGAATTTCTGGATATGATCATTGAAAAGGGATGCCGGTTCTCCTGGTACTTCCACTATATGCCGGTTGGAAACGATGCGGCTCCGGAGCTTTTGCCGACCAGGGAGCAGAGAGAATATATGTATCACCGGATCCGTGAAATCCGCGGTGCCACCGGCGGAAAGCAGATCTACACCATGGATTTCCAGAATGACGGTGAGTTTGTCGGAGGCTGTATTGCCGGAGGACGAAATTACTGCCATATCAATCCCAACGGGGATGTGGAGCCCTGCGTATTTATCCACTACTCCGGAGCCAATATCCGTGAGGTAAGCCTGCTGGACGCACTGAAGCAGCCGCTGTTCATGGCATACCGTGACAATCAGCCATTCAACAACAACCATCTGAGACCTTGTCCCATGCTGGAAAATCCGGAGATCCTGGTAAAGATGGTTCATGAGAGCGGAGCGCATTCCACCGATATGCAGTCGGAGGAGAGTGTAGAGCATTTATGTGATAAGTGCAAGGAGTATGCAGCAAACTGGAAGCCGGAGGCAGAAGCACTGTGGGAGAAGCATCATTTTGTACAGAAGGGCTACTGCAACTATAAAAAGAAGGATGCGGAATAAATAATTCTGATCGTTTGGAAAATACGGAGAATTTCTGAGGCAGAGAAAGCGGATTAAGACTTTCAGAAAAAGAGAATATATGATATAATGGGGCGCAAAGGAGCGGTCTTATGGAACGAAAGAAGGAAGCAACCAGAATCCTGTTGGAAGAAGGCCTGAAGGAACTGATGAAGCGGAATTCCTTTGAGAAGATCACCGTAAAGATGATCACAGATGAGGCCGGGGTGTTGCGCCCCACATTTTATAATTATTTCCAGGATAAGTATGAGCTTCTGGAGGGAATTTTCTGCGAGGATATTGAAAAGCAGATGAGGGAGCTGATCCAGGATAATATGGAGGAGGAAGCTGTAAAAATTCTTTTTTTCCGAATGGAAAAGGAACGGAGCTTTTACAGGAAAGCCTTTGAGATCACTGGACAGAATTCCTTTGAGGAGATTCTGAAAACCAGGCTGTATGAGCTGTTTCTGGAATATCTGACGAAGAATCCGCTGAAAAAACAGCCGGGGGTAAGAATCTGGAAGAAGGAGATCATTGCCAGGTATTATTCGGTCAGTATGACCGGAATTATCCGGGAATGGCTCCAGACTGACGGACAGGAGATCGCGGCGGAGGATATCCTGGCAGGATATCATATCCTGATGACACATGCAATCTTTGATTTGATTGAAAAAAAGGAGAAATCATGAAGGTACTGATTCTTTCCTGCAATACAGGCCAGGGCCACAATACGGCGGGAAAAGCAGTAAGAGAAGAGCTGCTGCGCCGTGGAATTCCCTGTAAAATGCTGGATACATTACGGTTCGGGCGGCCCAAAACCTCCGGGCGGGCTTCGAAGGTTTATGTAAAGACAACAACGTCATTTCCGGCAGCGTTCGGACTGGCATACAAGGCGGGGGGAGTTATCAGCTCCAGTCATCGAAAATCGCCGATATATCTGGCCAATACGTTCTATTCTCAGAAGCTGTATGATTATATCAAAAAGGAAGGCTATGACTGTATCGTTATGCCTCACCTGTTTCCGGCAGAGGCAGTGACTTATATCCGGAGACATTATCCATTCCGGCCGGCCTGTTTTTTCGTAGCAACAGATTATACCTGTATCCCCTTTACAGAGGAGACAGAGATGGACCGGTATTTTATTCCCAGTAAAGAACTGGCCTGCGAGTATATTGACCGGGGAATCCCGGAATCCAAGCTGGTTGTGACGGGAATTCCGGTGTCGAAGAAGTTTCGAAGCCGGAAGGAAAAGCTGGAAACAAGACGTGGACTGGGAATCGGAACGGACGGACCGGTGGTGTTGGTCATGACCGGAAGCATGGGCTTCGGAAATATCGCTGACATGATCGAGGTGATCGAAAAGGGATTGCCGGAGGATGGGCGGATCATTATTCTCGGTGGAAATAATCATAAATTAAAAGAAAAGCTTCGCAGAGAGTTCAAGGGACATAAAATGGTTCAGGTGCTTGATTTCACCACACAGGCCGATCTTTATATGGATATCTGCGATGTGCTGGTGACAAAGCCTGGCGGTCTTACGACCACGGAGGCGGCGGCCAAGGGAATTCCGCTGGTACATTCAGCGCCAATCCCCGGCTGTGAGACGAAAAATGCCGCGTTTTTTTCCGAGCATGGAATGTCTGCGGCAGCACAGAGTGACCGGGAAGCCGGTGAACGGGTGCTGGAGCTGCTTCATAACCAGGCAGAGCAGGAGCGAATGAGAGAAGCACAGAAGCATTACATCAATGCGGAAGCGGCAGTGACCATCTGTGATTACCTGGAGGCGTTCTGCAAGGAGCGATAAGAGGGACTAGAGATGAGTCTTAAAATGTTGGAAGCGCTGCTGTTTGCGGCGCTGGGATATGTGATGGGAAGTGTGATGAACGGTTATCTGCTTCCGAAATATCTGAAAGGGATCGATATCACAAAGGTGAGCGAGGATCATAATCCGGGAACGGCAAATGTTATGAAATACGCTGGAGTTCCGGTTGGAATTGTGTGCCTTTTATTTGATATCGGAAAAGGATATCTGCCGGTAGTCTGGGCGACGAGGTTTCTTACGCCGGCCAGCGTGTTTTTTGCCGGAATCCTGGCTGCACCGGTCATCGGACATGCCTACCCGCTTTGGAAAAACAGCCACGGCGGAAAGGCGATCGCTGTGAGCTTTGGGGTGCTTCTGGGAATTGTACGGTTCAGCCAGAGTGTTTTTCTGCTGGCTGGCATTTACATTGCCATGCTGTTTTTCCGGGAGATCCGTCCCAATGAGCGGAAAAGCGTTTATACCTTTGGAATTTTTGGGATTGCAGCGACGATTGAGTTGTTTGTGGGAAAATATCCGGGTATCTGTATCGGAAACATGGTGATCGCCCTGATTGTCATGCGGAAAAACTGGGAGGGAGCACGGTTTGGATCGCAGGAAGAATGGAAAAAGATCAAGGAAACCACAAATCATTGATGCAGGGAGGGAGACCTCCCTGTTTCTGTTGCAGAGCAGATGCGGTCAAAGGAGGAAAGAATGATCTACGCAGGAAGTCATATCTCTTCGTCAAAAGGCTATGCCGCCATGGGAAGGCAGATCAAAAAGCTGGGTGGAGATACGTTCGCATTTTTCACAAGAAATCCCAGAGGAGGAAAGGCGAAGGCCTTTGATCCGGAGGATGCGGAGGCCTTTCGGAACCAGTTCCTGGAGCGGCCGCTGGGTCCCATAGTGGCCCATGCTCCGTATACCCTCAATGCCTGTGCGGCGAAAGAGGAACTGCGGATCTTTGCACGGGAGACCATGACGGAGGATATCGGGAGACTGGATCAGGTCATGAACGATGCGATACCGGAGCTTCAGATCTATTACAATTTTCATCCGGGCTGCCATGTGGGACAGGGAAGTGCAGAGGGAATCCGACTGATCGCGGAGACCCTGAATGCCATCATAAGGCCGGAGCAGAAGGTGATCGTACTGCTGGAGACTATGGCAGGAAAAGGAAGCGAGGTAGGCGGCCGTTTCGAGGAGCTTCGTGCTATTATTGATCAGGTGAATGATCCGGAAAAGATGGGAGTCTGTCTTGATACCTGTCATGTATGGGACGGCGGCTATGATATTGTTCATGATCTGGACGGTGTACTGGAGGAATTTGACCGGGTCATTGGCCTTTCCCGGTTGAAGGCGCTTCATACCAACGACAGCTTAAATCCCATGGGGAGCCATAAGGATCGTCATGCCAGACTGGGCGAGGGAACCATCGGGAAGGAGACCTTTCGGCAGATCGTGAACCATCCGGCTCTGCAGGGACTTCCCTGTATTCTGGAAACGCCCAACGATGATGCCGGATGGGCCGAAGAGATCCGGTTTCTGAAAACCTGTGCCGACAGGCAGGAAAAATAAAAGAAAAGGACGGCGAAAACAGATGAAAGAACAGGAGCAGACCGTATGGATGAACGGTGAGGGCGCCTGGGGCGGAAGAAGCGGCCCCGATTCCAATTATACGAAGGTGGTGGAGGAGTGGCGGAAAAAATTTTTGACCTGGGATCAGGAAGCAATCTGCAGAAAGCTTCACATCAATACGTATGATGAGAACGAGATCCTGCTTCGGTATTTCGGCGTCCTGCACCGAATCGACCGAAAAACCGGGGAGATCACCTGTCCGGAAAAGCCGGAATATCGTCCGGGCTTTGATGAATCCATGGCATTTTATAATTACTTTTATTATTCCAGAGAGGGAGCAGTCAATTCCGGAGAATGGGTGAATTTTCGGGATGTGAAGAGCGCCGGTGTTTTTGACCTGGCATTCCGGAATCAGGTGTTGATCCCGTTTGCGGAAAGCTTTTCCGGCCATTTGAAGGAGTTTCGGGAAGCAGGGGAAAAACAGGGATTTCTGCCGATTCCCTATGGGGATGCCGGATTTCAGGTACAGGCATTTCCCGGAGTCCCCATGCGGGTCGTGTTCTGGGACGGAGATGAGGAGTTTCCGGCGAAGATCACGATCCTTTATGATAAAAATGTTACCGATTTCATTCACCCGGAGAATGTTGTGATGTTAGGGAGCGATTGTATGCGGACGTTTCAGAGATATCTGACAGACAAAGAATGAGAGAACGTGTAACCCCATCGGAGCTGAAACTGTATGAAAAAACAGGAAACAGCTCCGGGATTGAAGTAATATAAAACGGAAAGACAAGGGAAAAGGAGGAAGAGGGATGAAACAGACAATGGTACAGATGATTGCAGGGAGAGATCATCTGGAGGAACGGCCGAAAAATGTCCTTCAGGGCGAAGTCGGCGGATTTCACACGGTTGTATGTCCGGATATTCCGGAGGCCGGAAGCTGGACGATTATCATGGATGCCAGGGAAGGAGCGCTTCCGCCGGCGGTGTCTGCCGAGGAATTTTTGAAGGAGCTTCGTGCGGGGATCCGGAAGATCAAAGCGGGACATTATGACGGAAAAAAGATTACGATCGTCCTGCGGACGATGACAGGGGCTGCACAGAAAGTACGTGCGGTTCTGGATCAGACCGCAGAGTATTTCATGCGGAATGGTTATGTGACCTGCTGCGGCTGCTGTGGAAAAGAAGTTCCGGCTGCACTTACCAGTATCAATGGGGCCATGGATTTTATCTGCGAGGAATGTTACAGTAATATATGCAATAACCTGGAGCAGAACCGTCAGGAAA
The DNA here is from genome assembly GCA_934351765.1 of uncultured Lachnospiraceae bacterium. Lineage (GTDB taxonomy): Bacteria > Bacillota > Clostridia > Lachnospirales > Lachnospiraceae > Lientehia. The sequence goes on from CAKRJM010000007.1 coordinate 6,921, forward strand.
TCAAGGCAAAAAAGGGAAATATGGTGACCGGTCTGGTGGGCGCCCTGTTCGGCGCCCTTCTCGGAGGTGCGGTATGGGTTCTGATCTATCAGCTGGGGTATATTGCCGGACTCGCCGGCGTGGTCGGTTCGGTCTGTGCGCTGAAGGGCTATGAGAAGTTTGGTGGAAAAATCAATATAGCAGGAATTATTATCAGTATTCTTATGACCATGGTAGCGCTGTATTTTGCTCAGAATATTTGTTATACGATCGAACTCAAAAAGGCACTGGAAGGGTACGATATTACATTTTTTGAGGCATACCAGGCCCTTCCCGGTCTGATGCAGGAGTATGGCGAGATTGCCAGCGCTTACTGGACGGAGCTGACAGGGGGGCTCCTTATGGCGGCTGCATCCAGTACCGCAATCGCATACGGTATGTATAAGAGCAAGAGCGGTGCTTACAAAACAGAAAGATATTAAATTAACATCCCCCACAGGGGCGCGGCGAACGCGCACCTGCAGGGGTTCAAAAGGGGAGGATAAGTATTTCTCTTTTCTTTGGTACTGGTTACAGTATGCCCGGAATGAGAAAACTTATACTTCCTTTTTAAAAAAATAAATGCTAAGATAAAAGAAGATCATTTCCTGTTGGTACAGAAAAGAGGATAATTTGACTAGAATCCATGCAGATGCGATCAGCGGAATGAAAGCACAGTATGATGAAGCAGCAAAACGGCTGCTGGCACAGAAATCATTGCTTGCACTGATCTTAAAGCATACGGCAGAGGAATTTATGGAAATGACAGAAGAGGACATCGAAGCATGTATCGAGGGAAATCCTGAGATCGCTTCGGCAAGTGTGGATCCTGATTCGGAACAGAAAACGGAGATCACCGGGGAATCCACAGAAAGTACCATTCCCGGAGAGGGTAAGATAACTTACGATATCCGGTTTGCCGCATACAAACCGGGAGAAAAACAGAAGATAAAGCTGATTATCAATATTGAGGCACAGAAAAAATGGAATCCCGGTTATGAACTTGTGACAAGGGGAATTTTTTACTGTGCTCGTATGATATCAGAACAGAAGCATAAAGAATTTGAAAAGTCCGATTATGACCGGATCAAAAAAGTTTATTCCATCTGGATCTGCATGAACGGACCGGCTGGAATGGAGAGCGGAATTGCGTCTTATCGCTTTACTAAACGGGATTATCTGGGAATGTTGCAGGATAAGCATTGGGCATACGATAAGATGGAAGTGGTTCTTGTGGCATTAAATCAGAGTGGGGAAACAGAAAATCAACTGGTGAATGTTCTGCGGATTTTGTTTTCGGAGAATGCTGACGCGCAGAAAAAGGAGGCAATGTTGCGGGAACATGGAGTTCATGTTGATTCAGAGCGGAACAAGGAGGTGGAAACCATGTGTAATTTATCGGATTTGATTGAGGAACGTGCGACCGAAAGAGGAATGAAAAAAGGAATTGAAAAAGGGATTGAAAAAGGAAAATGTCAAACGATTCTGGAATTGATTCAGGCAGGCGTATTGACGGCGGAAGAGGGAGCAAGATGGTTAAATAAAACCGAAGAAGAGATGGAGGAACTGTGCCGGGAGGAGTATTCGGAATATCGGACGGATAATCATGCAGAGACAGTTTTAAATCAGTCGGAACAAAAGTAATTGAAAACAGAATTATAAGCATGACAGGAACATGATCATAAAAACCGGAACGGGGCGGAATCGGCCCCGGCTCTGGTTTTTTCTTTCAATCTATGGTATACTCGTCCGGAATGAGAGGTGTTCTGATGAAAATAGAAGAGGAGCGAGTGGCATACACCGGCTTTGCGGAGGTGTATGATCAGTTTATGGATAATGTTCCCTATGGGGAGTGGGCGGAATATCTGGCAGGACTGTTAAAGGAATATGGCTGTGAGAACTGTCTTCTGGTGGATCTCGGCTGTGGAACGGGGAGCCTGACGGAGCTTTTGGACGATGCCGGATATGATATGATCGGGATTGATAATTCGGAGGAGATGCTGGATATCGCCATGGAAAAACGGGCGGTCTCCGGAAAGAATATCCTGTATCTGCTGCAGGATATGCGGGCATTTGAACTTTACGGAACCGTGGGCGGGATCGTGAGCATCTGCGATTCCATGAATTACATTACCGAGTATGAGGATCTGGTGAAGGTGATGAAGCTGGTCAATAATTATCTGGATCCGGGCGGTGTCTTTATCTTTGATCTGAACACAGAGTATAAATATCAGGAGCTTTTAGGCGATCGCACGATTGCAGAAAACCGGGAGGAGGCCAGCTTTATCTGGGATAATTATTATGACCGGGATAGCCGGATCAATGAGTATGAGCTGGCAGTCTTTGTGAAAGCAGACGAAGAAGAGCCTCTGTATTACAAATATGAAGAAGTCCATTATCAGAAGGCATATCGCCTGGAGGAAATCCGGCGGGCGGCGAAAGAAGCCGGACTGATCTGGGAAGCCTGCTATGAGGCGTTCACGAAGGAAGAGCCGAAGGCAGACAGCGAGCGGGTTTATGTGGTATTGAGAGAACACGGAAAGAAGCCGGATCAGATTTGAGCAGGAACAGAAAAAACTCAGAAAGGAATTTGCTATATGGAAAATAAAATAATACAGGAAACAGCCGGTTATCAGGATTATATTGTCCGCGCTACGGCAGCAGACGCCAGGATCCGCGCCTTTGCGGCAACGACCAGAAGCCTGGTGGAGGAAGCGAGAGTGCGTCATAACACCAGCCCGGTGGCAACAGCGGCGCTTGGACGGCTTCTGACGGCAGGAGCGATGATGGGAAGCACCATGAAGAATGACAGTGATGTACTGACGCTGCGGGTACAGGGGGATGGTCCCATCGGAAGCATTACGGTGACTGCAGAAGCGAACGGTGACGTGAAAGGCTGTGTGGGCAATCCGGAGGTACTGCTCCATGCCAATGAAAAAGGAAAGCTGGACGTTGCAGGGGCTGTGGGACGCGGAACACTGACAGTTATTAAGGATATCGGCTTAAAAGAGCCTTATTCCGGACAGATCGAGCTGGTCAGCGGAGAACTGGCGGAGGATCTCACATATTATTATGCGGTATCGGAGCAGGTGCCCTCCAGCGTGGCGCTGGGGGTACTTATGAACCGGGAAAATACGGTACGCCAGGCAGGCGGGTTTATCATCCAGCTCATGCCGGGGGCAGAGGACGAGCTGATCGACCGGCTGGAAAAGCATCTGGCCGGGATCACATCGATCACGTCAATGCTGGATGCCGGAATGGCACCGGAGGATATCCTGAAGGAGGTGCTGGGTGAGTTCGGACTGGAGATCATGGATCGGATTCCCACCCGGTTTTACTGTAACTGTTCAAAGGAGCGGGTGGAAAAGGCACTGATCAGTGTCGGAAAAAAAGAACTGGAGGATATGATCCGGGCAGGCAAGCCTGTTGAAGTGTCCTGTCATTTCTGCGAGGAGCATTATCATTTTTCCGTGCGCGATTTGGAGAGAATTTTGGCGAATTTGTGATTTGATAAAAAATACACAAAAATTGTTTCGAAAAATATACAAAAACTATAAAAAATGGCGGAAAAAATATTTGCCATCTAGTATGATTATGGTATAATAGGAACAGCAGGTGGGCCGACCTGCTATTTAGCGTCTAAATTAACACAGGAGGGAATTGAACATGGCAAAATGGGTATATTTGTTTACAGAGGGTAACGCAAACATGCGCGAACTCCTCGGCGGTAAAGGTGCAAACCTGGCTGAGATGACCAATCTGGGTCTTCCCGTACCTCAGGGCTTTACCATTACCACAGAAGCCTGCACGCAGTATTATGAAGACGGCAGGAAGATCAATGACGAGATCATGGGACAGATTATGGAATACATCGGCAAGATGGAAGAAATCACCGGAAAGAAATTCGGTGATAAGGAGAATCCGCTTCTGGTATCGGTACGTTCCGGTGCAAGAGCTTCCATGCCTGGTATGATGGATACAATCCTGAATCTGGGTCTCAATGAGGATGTAGTGGAAGTACTTTCCAAGAAGTCCGGAAATCCCCGTTGGGCTTGGGACTGCTACAGAAGATTTATCCAGATGTTCTCCGACGTTGTTATGGAGGTCGGAAAGAAATATTTTGAACAGCTGATCGATAAGATGAAGGCAGAAAAGGGTGTTACACAGGACGTTGACCTGACTGCTGAGGATCTGAAGGAGCTGGCTGGACAGTTCAAGGCTGAGTACAAGGCAAAGATCGGTTCTGATTTCCCTGACGAACCCAAGGAACAGCTGATGGAGGCCATCAAGGCTGTGTTCCGTTCCTGGGACAACCCTCGTGCAAACGTATACCGCCGCGACAACGATATCCCTTATTCCTGGGGTACTGCAGTAAACGTACAGATGATGGCATTCGGCAACATGGGTGAGACCTCCGGTACCGGCGTTGCCTTCACAAGAAACCCCGCAACCGGCGAGAAGAAGCTTATGGGTGAGTTCTTAATGAATGCACAGGGCGAAGACGTTGTTGCAGGTGTCCGTACTCCTCAGCCGATCGCTCAGCTTCATGAGACCATGCCTGAGGTTTATGATCAGTTTGTAAAGATCTGCGATACTCTGGAGGATCATTACAGAGATATGCAGGATATGGAATTTACCATTGAAGATAAGAAGCTTTACATGCTCCAGACCAGAAACGGCAAGAGAACAGCAAAGGCTGCTCTGAAGATCGCCTGTGACCTGGTTGATGAGGGTATGATTTCCGAGGAAAAGGCAGTATCCATGATCGATCCCAGAAACCTGGATTCCCTGCTTCACCCTCAGTTTGATACAGAAGCATTAAAGAAGGCAGAACCCATCGCAAAGGCTCTGGCTGCCGCACCCGGTGCTGCCTGCGGTAAGATTGTATTTACAGCAGATGATGCCAAGGAATGGGCAGCAAGAGGCGAGAAGGTTGTTCTGGTTCGTCTGGAGACCTCTCCCGAGGATATCGAAGGTATGAAGGCTTCCCAGGGTATCCTGACTGTCCGTGGTGGTATGACCTCTCACGCAGCTGTAGTTGCCCGTGGTATGGGTGCATGCTGTGTATCCGGCTGCTCCGCCATCGATATGGACGAAGCAAATAAGAAATTCACCCTTGCCGGCAAGGAATACCATGAAGGCGATGTGATCTCCTTTGACGGTACGACCGGAAACATTTACGACGGTGCAATCCCGACCGTAGATGCAGCGATTGCCGGTGAGTTCGGAAGAATCATGGCATGGGCTGACAAGTACAGAACCATGAAGGTAAGAACCAATGCAGATACTCCGGCTGACGCAAAGAAAGCCCGTGAGCTGGGTGCTGAAGGCATCGGTCTTTGCCGTACGGAGCATATGTTCTTCGAGGGTGACAGAATCGAAGCATTCCGTGAGATGATCTGCTCCGATACCGTAGAAGAAAGAGAAGCAGCACTGGACAAGATCCTTCCGGTACAGCAGGGCGATTTCGAAAAGCTGTACGAAGCTCTGGAGGGCTGCCCGGTAACGATCCGTTTCCTGGATCCGCCGCTGCATGAATTCGTTCCCACAGAGGAAGCTGATATCAAGAAGCTGGCTGATGCACAGGGCAAGACTGTTGAGCAGATCAAGTCCATCATCGCAGGTCTCCATGAGTTCAACCCCATGATGGGTCATCGTGGCTGCCGTCTGGCAGTAACTTACCCGGAGATCGCAAAGATGCAGACCAAGGCTATCATCCGCGCGGCGATCAACGTAAAGAAAGCTCATCCCGACTGGAACATCGAGCCTGAACTTATGATTCCGTTAGTTGGCGACGAGAAGGAATTAAAGTATGTAAAGAAATTTGTTGTTGAGACTGCTGATGCAGAAATCGCTGCAGCAGGAATCGATATGAAGTACGAAGTTGGTACCATGATCGAGATCCCCAGAGCAGCTCTGACGGCTGATGACATCGCAAAGGATGCGGAGTTCTTCTGCTTCGGTACAAATGACCTGACCCAGATGACCTTCGGCTTCTCCCGTGATGACGCCGGCAAGTTCCTTGATGCGTACTATGATGCCAAGATCTTCGAGAATGATCCTTTCGCAAAGCTGGATCAGAGTGGCGTTGGCAAGCTGATGGAAATGGCAATCGAGCTTGGAAAGAAGACCCGTCCGAACCTGCACTGCGGTATCTGCGGCGAGCACGGCGGCGACCCCAGCTCCGTAGAGTTCTGCAATAAGCTGGGCCTGGATTATGTTTCCTGCTCACCGTTCCGTGTACCGATCGCAAGACTGGCAGCGGCACAGGCAGCGATTGCTCAGAAGAACAACTAAAACAAAACATGAAATACAAAAAGCCCCGGTTCAGGAGAGATCCTTTTCCGGGGCTCTTTCTGCTTCATAGGAAAGTGTGTCCTATGAAACAAAAATGCTGAAAAATACAAAAGCTTTTCAATATAACAAAATGCCCCGGTTTCCCGGGGCACATGTGATATCCAGTCCGAATAAAACTGGATTTTATTTCTGATGCTCAAGAGCAAGGGTAACGGTTGTGATGTCACATACCTCAGCAGGTCCGTAGTACTGGATCGCACCGGGATATACGAAGCAGGTATCCTTTGCCCACTCATCGCGGTGTGCTTCAAAATATTTGAAAGGAGCACCATCCAGCTCTACAAGGGCCTTCTTGATAACGGGCTTGTCTTCGCCGTGACGTCTCTCGATGTTCATCATCTTGGTGATAGGCATACCGCCGGCTACCCATTCACTTGCCGGTGCGGACAGGTTGGAAACCTTGGAAAGGTATCCGGTGTAGCCGTACTGAATCAGCATAAATGCGTTGTAGCCCAGAGAGTAGCAGTAGTCTGCGTCAAAGTTGGACGGGAAAGCACATCTTCCTTCATAACCGAAGAAATGATGAAGGGCATTGAACTTGCCGTTGTAGGTGCCGGCTGCTCTTCTTGCCTCCAGCTTGTCATTTACAAGAGCGGAGAACAGCTTCTCGGACTCGATCAGGGAAACCTGTACGTTGCCGTGAGGATCTCTCTCTAAGAATAACTGCTGCTGGATCGTCGTGGGAAGGATCTTGAATACTTCCATGGAAGCGGCAGTTAAGCCTTTTTCGATGAATGCATACTTATCAGCCCAGGAAGAAAGAGCATTGAACTCATCAGCCTTGCTTCCGGCCAGAAGCTCGTTGATCTCCTGGATCAGAACGGAGAATTCGGGAACAAATTCCACAACGCCCTCGGGAATGATCGCAACACCGAAGTTCATGCCCTTTGCAGCTCTTGCAGCTACGGAATCAGCGATGTAATCAGCGATCTGGGAAAGGGACATTTTTTTCTCGGCAACTTCCTCAGATACCAGGCAGATGTTGGGCTGGGTTTTTAAAGCACACTCCAGGGCAACGTGGGAAGCGGAACGTCCCATAACCTTTACGAAGTGCCAGTATTTCTTTGCAGAATTGCAGTCTCTTTCGATGTTTCCGATGAGCTCACTGTAGGTTTTGGTAGCGGTATCAAAACCGAAGGAGCATTCGATATCTTCGTTCTTTAAGTCGCCATCGATCGTCTTCGGGCAGCCGATAACCTGAACACCGGTGTTGTGAGCAGCAAAGTACTCAGCCAGAACTGCTGCGTTTGTATTGGAATCGTCACCGCCGATGATTACAATCGCAGTGATTCCGTGCTTCTTGCATACCTCGGAGGCAATCTTGAACTGCTCCTCGGTTTCCAGCTTGGTTCTGCCGGAGCCGATGATATCGAAACCGCCGGTATTGCGGTACTGATTGATGTATGCATCATCAAAAATAATATAATCGTCTTCGATCAGACCACTGGGACCGCCCTTGAAACCGTAAAGAACGTTTTCCTTGTTCGTAGCCTTTAATGCATCATACAGACCGCTGACAACGTTATGTCCTCCGGGAGCCTGTCCGCCGGAAAGGATCACACCGACAACCTGCTTCTTGTTTTCGGAAGTGTTCTGACCCTTTTCAAAGGTAATCTCATTCTTTCCGTAAGTATTAGGGAACAGAGCCTTGATCTTGTCCTGATCAGCAACACTCTGAGTGGCTTCTCCCTCTTTTACACAGATATCCGCAATGCCGTGACGGAGCATTCCGGGAAGCTTGGGAGAATAGTCATATCTTGCTTTCTGCAAAGGTGAAATATTCATGGTACAATCTCCTTTTTAATAGTGTTTTAGTCCACAAAAAGGATTTTAATACATTTCAGGAAAAATGTAAACTGTAAACTTTTCATCTGTAATTCATTGCCCCTCCCGGAGTACTTGTGGTAAAATGAAATTGTTCGCGCAGATAAAAATCCGGGAATGGTTGAAATTCGGAAAAATCAGTAAGGGGACGTTATCCGGCAGCAAGGGGCGGATAACAGAGAATAAAAAACAGAGTATGAAAGGATCAGAGAATGCTGACAGAAGTGACTTATGAACGGTACTTTAGAGCACATTATCAGGAGGCGTTGGGCTATGCATGCAAAAAGATCCCGGTATTCAGTGATGCAGAGGATCTGGTGATGGAAGCCTTTGCCTCCTGTTATCAGAAGCGGGAGCAGTTCAATGAGGAAAAGGCGTCGTTCCGTACCTGGTTTTTTGTTGTTCTCGGAAACAAGATCAAAAATTATTACCGGGATCACAGGGAACAGGAGGAGCTGGATGATTCTTATCAGTCACCGGGAGTCTTTGAGGATGAGATGGCGGAGGCTCAGTATATTTCTTCCATGCGAAGCAGGCTGGCAGAGGCCCTGAAGACCCTGAATGAGACCCAGCAGAAAATTCTGATCTTAAAATATTTTAAAGGATTTGAAAACGGGGAGATTGCAGACCGCCTCGGGATCAGGCCGGGAAATGTGCGCATCCAGGCCATGAGGGCGCTGGGAAAGCTTCGGGATTATTGTGAAGAACATAACATCAGATGGGAGAAATAGCAATGGCTCAGATATACAGAAAAACTTCGTTGGAAAGGCTGTCCAGCCCGGAACAGCTGGATACCGAGCTTCGGATCACTTCGCCCTTATCCTGGCTGGCGCTTCTCGGAGCAGCGCTTGTGTTTGCGGCGGTGATTGTCTGGAGCATATTCGGAACACTGCCTGAGACGCTCCAGGCAAGCGGGATGGTGGTATCTGAAACCAATCTGGGAGTGATCTGCGCGGAGAATTACGGAACCGTGAGCAGGCTTGAAAAGAAAGTGGGAGACCAGGTGCAGGCCGGCGAGGTGACGGCTGTGCTTAAAGGAGGAAACGGGACAGAATACCAGGTCCTGGCAGAGCAGAGCGGTCAGGTGACGGCGGTTCTGGTGGAAGCCGGGGAGGAGATTTATCCGGGAAAGGAGCTGCTCCGGTATACGCCACAGGCGGAAAGTGCCCAGGCAGCGGTATTTTATGTGCCGACGGTCAAAGCCGGCCAGTTAAAGAAGGATATGAAGGTGCTGATTTCACCCGAGTGGGTGGATGCACAGAAATATGGACATATGGAGGCATGGATCGAAGAGGTAGGAGCCTATCCGGCAGAGAATCCGAATCTCTGGTATGTTCTGGGAAAGGATAATCAGGTGGCAGAGCAGTTCCTGGCAGAGGAACCTGTGACGGCAGTGGTATGCCGCCTGCGGACAGACGCTGCTTCTCAGAACGGTTATTACTGGAGCAATGAAAACGGAAGGAAGCTGACGCTTTCAAACGGAACCTTTGTGTCAGGAAAGATCATTATCAGTGAAAATGCACCGATCACAAAGCTGATTGGAAGCATGAAGGATAAGCTGGAGGATTAAACATGGGAGGAATGTATGCAAAAACACCGACGGTTTATCAGCTTGAGGCAACAGAATGCGGTGCGGCTTCCCTGTCGATGATCCTTGCGTATTACGGAAAGCATCTTCCGCTGGAACAGCTTCGGATCGAGACCGGTGTTTCCCGGGATGGATGCAGCGCCGGAAATATCATGCGGGCGGCAAAAAAGTATGGCATGGAATGTCATGGCTACCGAAAGGAGCCGGATGCGCTCCGGAAACAGAAAATGCCCTGTATCATTCACTGGAATTTTAATCACTTTGTGGTGCTTGAGGGCTTTAAGGGAAGGCATGCCTATATCAATGATCCGGCTGTGGGAAGGCGGAAGCTGACGCCGGAGGAACTGGATGAATCCTTTACAGGGATTGTTCTGACCTTTCAGCCGGGAGAAGGGTTTGAAAAACAGAAAAAGACAGATACCTGGAAGTCCTTTATCGGACAGCGGCTGGAGGGACAGTATGGTGTCCTTGGAAAGCTTCTGGCGGTGGGACTGCTTTTAAGCTTTCCGGGAATTCTGCTCCCGGTGCTGTCGCAGGTGTTTCTGGATGAAATCCTGATCGCGGGAAATCAAAGCTGGTTTACAAAGCTTCTCTTATTTATGGCGGCAGCTGTGTTTATGCAGATCTGCCTTTCTCTCTATCGGGACCGGCTGCTGGCAAGGCTTCAGAAAAAGATGGTACTGCTGTCTGCGAATTCGTTTCTCGGAAGAATGTTCCGTCTGCCCATCAGCTTTTTTGATCAGCGGTATGTGGGTGATCTTTCCGGCCGTGCGGCTAATAATGCCAGTGTCAGTGATTTTCTTGCAGGAGATCTTGCGGAGACGATCCTGAATCTGCTGATCGCGATGTTTTATCTGATCCTGCTGCTGTTATACAGCCCGATCCTGACGCTGATAGCTGTCCTTTCGGTAGGACTGGATCTGGCAGTGGTAAAGATGACCTCCGGAATGATCGCGGATTCTGGCATGAAGCTCTCTCAGGATGCCGGAAAACTGAGCGGCGCAGTCTGTGCGGGGCTGAGTATCACCAGTACCCTGAAGGCATCCGGCGCGGAGAATGAGTATGTGGGACGGATTCTTGGATATCATGCAAAGGTGGAGCAGATGAACCAGAAGCTCGGCCGGAATCAGCAGATCCTCGATGCTGTTCCGGATACCGTAAAGATGTGCACGGAGGTGCTTCTTCTGCTGACCGGCGGATCCCTTGTGATTGACGGGAAGATGACCATCGGTATGCTGGCGGCGTTTTTATCCTTATTTGGTTCATTCCATGAGCCGGTCGAAAAGCTGGCCGGTTTCATGAAAAAGATCCAGACGGCAAGGGCAGATATCAGCCGTGTGGAGGATATTATGAATTATCCGGAGGATGAACGGTTTTCCGGTGAAGCGGAAAAGAAAACCTTAAAGACAAAGCTGGAGGGTCAGGTTGAGTTAAGGGACATCTCCTTCGGCTACAGTACCTTAAAGCCGCCGATCGTGTCAGGCTTTGACTGTCGGATTTCGTGTGGCTCTTCCATCGCCTTCGTGGGCTCTTCCGGCTGCGGAAAGTCTACGGTTTCCAAGGTGATCAGCGGACTTTATAAGCCATGGACCGGCCAGGTCCTGTTTGATGGAATTCCCATGGAGCAGATCCCGGCGGAGGTTTTAAATGCCAGTGTATCCACCGTCAGCCAGAGTATTACCCTGTTTTCAGACTCCATCCGAAACAATCTGACCATGTGGAATGACAGCATTTCGGAATCCGACATGATCGCGGCGGCAAAGGATGCCTGTATCCATGATGTGATCTCCCAGAAGCCGGGAGCTTATGATTTCCGTCTGGCGGAGGGAGCCTCTAATCTGTCCGGCGGACAGAGACAGCGGCTGGAAATCGCCCGCGCTCTAGTGACAAATCCGACGGTTCTGATCATGGATGAGGCAACCAGTGCGCTGGATCCGATCGTAGAAAAGCAGATCATCGACAACATCAAGCGGCGCGGCTGTACCTGTATCATCATTGCACACCGGCTCAGCGCGATCCGTGACTGTGATCAGATTATTGTCATGGAGGAGGGACAGATTGTCCAGCGTGGAACCCACCGGGAGCTGGCGGCCGCGGAGGGACATTACCAGACCTTTATCCAGAACTTATAGACAGCGAACAGGGAGACATAGTATGGAAGACAAGAAGACGATTTCTTTACAGGGCGGAGAATACTTCCTGACAGAAGAGATGACCAGTGCGTACCGGATTCTGGGCGGTACCGCATTTCTTTATATTGTTCCGCTTCGGAAAAAAGAGATCGGAAGACGTTCCTTTTTATATGAAATAAAAGCAGGAGAGGTGATCCCCGGATTCTGTCATCAGGACATGGACTACTGCCAGTGGCGGTTCTGTATTGTGCCGGTAGAGGCGGTTTCGGTGGAGGTCATTCCCTTCGGCAGCACCAGAGTCCTGCGAGAGCGTTTTGTCAGGAAAGCGGATCTGAAAAACTATGGAAAAGAAGGCTTTGAAGGCTGCATTACTGACCGCTATCGGAAAAACATTGTGGTGGAGGATGGTTTTATCAGGAGAAGCCAGAAACGGCGGATCGATGCGGCGGAGCGTACAAGGAATCTGATCCGTGGGGCATTTCGGAAAGAGGCGTCTGTACCGGAAACGGAACGCACGGGAAACCGGCTGTATGATGTCATGACAGTGCTCTGTGCGGAACGGGAGATTTCCATTGCACCATATGAAAAGGTGAAGGAGGTCTGCGGAGAAGACGGCAGTATCGCGGAAATTGCGAGGCTGTCTCATTTTGCATACCGGCGGGTCCTTCTGACCGAAGGCTGGGAGCGGATGGACGGCGGAGCGCTCCTTGTTTTTAATGAAAAGAAAAAGCCGTATGTATGTCTGCCCAAAAAGCATGGCGGTTATCTGCTTTATGATACAGAAAAAGAAACATTAACTCCGGTGACGAAAGCGCTGGCGGCTGCATTGGAGCCGGAGGCGTATGTGATTTACCGGCCGCTGCCAGAGCAGGCGGGACGGCAGGAGCTGATCCGGTTCTGCAAAAAAAGCATCCGAAGGAATGATATGATCCTGCTGTTTGTGTTAACGGTGGTGACGGCGCTCATTGAGCTGCTGCTCCCGATCATCACCTCCTCTCTGTATGATGTCTATATTCCGTTGGGAGCGAAAACAATCCTGCTTCAGATCGGATGCCTGATGGGAGCATTTCTGATTGCAGATATTCTGTTCGGCATTGTGAAAAATCTTGTAAATTTCCGGATCATCAGCCGGATGTCCTGCGAGCTTCAGACTGCGGCTTATGACCGTCTGTTTAATCTTCCTGAAAGCTTTTACCGGGCTTATGAATCGGCAGATCTGGCACAGAGAGTCATGGGGGCAGGTGTACTGGCGGGAACCATCGGTTCGGCGGTTCTGATGACTGCGGTCAGCCTGGTGTTTCTGGGAATCTGTCTGGGAAAGATGATCGGTTATTCCGGGAAACTGGCCGGGGCCGGAATCGTTATGACTGTCATTTACGGGCTTTTTTATTATGGGATCTCCGTGCGGGCATTGCGTTATAAAAAGAAGGTGGTGGAGCTGGAGGGAAAAACCGGTTCCATGATGTATCAGTTTTTAAACGGGATCGCAAAGCTCCGGATCACGGGAGTGGAGGACCGGGCTCTATATGAATATATGAAGCCCTATGTAAGCCTGCGAAACTGTGAGGAACGGAAGCGGAGGATCCTGAGTCTTGGAAAGACCATGAATCTGGTCTCCGGCGCAGTGTTTGCCATGATCCTTTATCTGGTGGTCATGAAAGGAAGCATAGCGGTCAGTCTCGGATCGTTTCTCGGGTTTCAGACGGTGTTCGGAACCTTTACGGCATCGGCCCTTCAGCTTGTTCAGGCATTGATCCAGGTGCGCAGTGCAAAGCCGGAGCTTGAACGGTTAGAGCCGGTGTTTAAGAACCGGCCGGAATTTGAGGAAGCCAGTGAGCTTCCCGGCGAACTGAGCGGTGCGGTGGAGGTCAATAATGTATCGTTCCGTTACAGTGCGGATGCTCCGGTGGTTTTATCGGATCTTTCTCTGAACATCCGGGCCGGGGAATATATCGGGATCGTCGGAACCTCCGGATGCGGCAAATCAACCCTGTTAAAGCTGCTTCTTGGCTTTGAAAAGCCGGTTTCCGGGAAGATTTATTATGACAATAAGGATATTGACAGTCTGGATAAGCGGGAGCTGAGGAGAAAAATGGGGGTGGTGCTTCAGGACGGAAAGCTGATTTCCGGAAGCATTTATGAAAATATCACCATCATAGCTCCGGAAGCTTCGATAAAGGATGTGGAGCGTGTTGTGGAGGCAGTTGGATTAAAGAAGGATATTGCGGCCATGCCCATGGGACTCCACACGATGCTCAGCGAGGACTGCGGAACCATTTCCGGAGGTCAGCAGCAGAGGATCCTCATTGCCCGGGCAATCATCTCCAACCCGAAGATCCTGCTGTTCGATGAAGCCACAAGCGCGCTGGATAATGTAACCCAGCGTATGATCTGTGATACGCTGGAGGCTATGGATTCTACCAGAATTGTGATTGCACATCGTCTCAGCACGGTGATCCGCTGTGACCGGATTCTGGTGCTGGACAGGGGAAGGATCGCAGAACAGGGCTCCTATGAGGAGCTGATGGAGAAAAAGGGCCTGTTTTATGAACTGGCAAACCGCCAGCTTTCATGAATCCGGTCTGGCAGCATAACGCGTTTTGGCCGTGCCGGCATTCTCCGGTAAATTTTTTAAACTTTTAAAAAAAATCCGGAAAAGCCTGTAACAGATTTCCGGATCATGTGTATAACTAAGTGACAGCGGGAGCTGATAAAAATGAAAAAGCGGAGGAATGGATCATGAATGAGAATAAGTTAATGGAAGAGTTAAAAAAGGTAACCGTAAAGGAAGAGCAGGTAAAGCGTCTGGTAGAAGCAGAATCTCTGGAAGCATTCCGGCAGATCCTTGCAGAGTGCGGAGCAGAAATCGGTGAGGAAGAAGCAAAGGGCCTTTACGAGGGCTTGAAGGAGCAGAAGGACGGAGAGCTTTCGCTGGACAGTCTGGATCAGGTATCCGGAGGAATCGCACCGGCAGTAGTAGCCATCGGAGCCGGAGTAGCATTTTTATACGGCTTCTACAGAGGAATGCGAAAAAGATGCTGATTCCTGAGGAAAAGGGAGCATTGCAGGCGGAAGGAAGAAAAACGCGCCGAACCATCGGGCAGCATAGATAAAGGAAAAAAATCAGAGCAGAAACAGAAGATCAAAACAAAACATAGAAATCAGGAGGAGCATGACATGACAGAAATCAGTGTAAAGGTAATGGAAGAAGCATTTCAGGATCAGGAATTTGAGGAAAAGGTATTAAACTGTGAGAGTAAGGCAGAGTTAAAGGAGCTGTTTGCATCCAAGGGAATTGAGATGAGTGATGAAGAGATCCGACAGATGGTGGAGCATGTAAACAGCCTTCTGGAGAATGGGGATGAGCTTTCTGAGGACAGCCTGGATCAGGTGTCCGGCGGAATCGGTATCGTAGCAGCCGGAGCGATCATTGGAGGCGCGTATGTTGCAGGCCGTTTATATGCAAGATATGCAAAAGGTAAAATGGGATGGTGCGGACGGTAAAGGGAGCACGTTTCCACAGAAAAACGGAAGAACAGGCGGCTTATAAAAGCCGTCTTCTTCTGATATGTGCGCAAAAATGCCAGAAAGAAAAGGAATGTTGGAAATGGATATGGAAAAGGTTTTGAAGCTGGCGGCAAAAACACAGGAGTTTGCACCAAATGACGAACTGACAGAACTGGTGGAGGCGGTGGATGATGAGCTTTCTGAGGAGGATCTGGATCTTGTAGCGGCGGCATCAGCGGCGCCGGATTATGAAAAATTTCTGGATTATATGAAAACGCATCAGACGGGCAAGAGCTGAAGCCGGGCGGAAAACTTGCAGAAGAGTACAGGAGTTTATGATGATAACAAGAGAAATGGTTGATGGGGTTCTGGAGATCCTTCTGGATGGAACCAGAGTGCTGTGCATCCGGGAACAGATGAAGGATGATATTTTTTATATGGAAGCGGAGGGAGAGATCCGCAATGAGGTTGCTCATGAGTTTGAAGATGAGCTTATGGCAGCCGTCTCCGTATGCAGAAAAATCCGGCTGGATCTGTCAAAGATCACATATCTGGCCAGTGGTGCGTTACGGAGCCTTTTGTCAGTGCAGCAGATCATTGATGAACAGGAAGGTGCTGAGATGATATTGGTTCATGTCTCAGAGCCGGTCATGGAGGCATTAAAGGAATCCGGATTTGATGAGATCCTGTTTATTGAAGAGGATTGATGAAACGTGACAGAAAACAAACAGATGGAAACGAGGTAGAGCTGTGAGACGATGCTCCGTAAAGCCCTATGAAGGGCAGGAAGCTTATATTTTTATCAGCTATTGTCATAAAGACAGAGCAAGCGTTTTTCCGATCATTGAACAGCTGGCACGGGATGGTTACCGGGTCTGGTATGACGAGGGAATTGATCCGGGATCGGAGTGGCCGGAAATCATTGCCAGTCACTTAAACGGAAGTGCTGCCTGTGTAGCGTTCATTACGGAAAATGCAGTAAACTCCCATAATTGTAAACGGGAGATCAATTTCGCATTATTAAAGAAAAAGCCGTTTATTTCAGTGATCCTGGAGCCGGTTCAGATGTCCATGGGCATGGAAATGCAGCTGGCGGCGACCCAGGCGATTTTTAAGTATACGCTGGAATCGGAAAAAGAATTCTATAAGAAGCTGTATGCGGCAAGGATGCTGGAATCATCCATGGGCCTGCCGGATGCGCAGATCGAGGTTTCCCGTCCGGAGGATTATGTAGCGGAGGAGGAAAGCCTGTTTGAGGAGATACGTGAACCGAGAGACAGCTTCAGTGATAAGTGGTTCCGCAGTGAACCGGAGACAGCGGATGCGAATGCCGACAGTCAGGCGAAGGAAACAGAACGCCAGATGGAGCGGAAACTGAAAGCGGCGGAAGAGGCACGCTGTCAGGCAGAGGCTGCGCGGCGGGAGGCGGAAGAAAAGCTGAAGGCGGCGGAGGAGAAGCACCGCCAGGCGGAAGAAGAAGCAAAGCGTCAGGCGGAAGAGGCTGCACAGCGGGAAGCAGAAGCAAAACGTCAGGCAGAAGAGGCCGCCCGTCGGGAAGCAGAAGCACAGCGTCTGGCAGAGCAGAAAGCGGCAGAAGAAGCGCGCCGCCGGGAAGCAGAAGCAAAACGTCAGGCAGAGCAGAAAGCGGCGGAAGAAGCGCGCCGTCGGGAAGCAGAAGCAAAGCGTCAGGCAGAGCAGAAAGCGGCAGAAGAAGCGCGTCGTCGGGAAGCAGAAGCAAAGCGCCAGGCAGAAGAAGCCTTGCGTCTGGCAGAGAAGCAGCGGAAGGCAGAGCCGGAACGCCATCAGACACCGGAGAAAAAAGAGAAGAGGGGCATCTGGCTCATACCGATTGTGCTGATCGCGGTCATTTATGTATGCCTGAATGGAATTCCAAAGCTGTTTTTTGGGGGGAAGATGGAAATCAGCGGACAGAAGGTGGAGAAGGATGCTGAGAATCTGTATCTGTCGAATAAAATGCTGACGGCAAAGGACATGAAGGCCCTTTCTTCCATGAAGGAACTGGAGGCAGTCTATCTGACAGACTGTACGCTTGATGATGAAGCAGCAGCTGCCATCGGGACGAATGCAGAGGGACTGAGGATCCTTTGCATGGAAAACTGCACGGGAGTGGAAAACTATC
>CAKRJM010000008.1 GCA_934351765.1 uncultured Lachnospiraceae bacterium
TGTCCGTAGAGAGACTGTGATGGAAGAAACCTGGCTGGAAGGACTTTCGGACAGGGGTTCGATTCCCCTCAGGTCCATTAGAAAATGGCTGAAAACCATGGCTTTTGGGCACATGGTAATCGAAAGGTAATCCCAAAGGTGATCAGACATATGTTCGATTGCCGTTGGGATCGGAAATTTCGACTCCTGGACAGACCTGCCCGGACCGATTCGGTTCCGGGCGGTTTTCATATAAAATACCGTTGCCTTGTAAACCGGGCAGGAGGAAAACCTGCCGCTGTACAGAAGAGAAATACCACGGAGGTGACGAAAATGAATCAGGAAATGAGAGACATGGTGAACATGATCATCGATGAGATGGCCCGGATGGAGGAGCGGATCAACAAACGATCGGATGCACGTTATGAAGCACTTGGGAAGCGAATGGATCAGTTTGATGCGCGTCTGGAAGCGCTGTGGCATGAGGTCAATGCGAACCGTCTGGAGAAGGATACGCTGGTGATCATGGACAAGCGGATCACGCGGCTGGAACAGCTGGCCGGTGTGACAGTGTCTGTCTGATCTGCGGATACATAGGATTCGCGGATGATACAAAAGAGAAAGAGCGGGAGCGCGGCCGGGATGGTTTGTGCTCCTGTTTTGCAACCGGAGACCGGTTCCAGAAAGAAAGGCAGTTCATGAAGATTCTCAGAGTGAAGAAATATCTGAAGTATGTGATTCTTAGTGCAGTTCTTATTTATCTGTTGTTTCTGATCATTCCCTATGTGAGCCATAAGGCAGTTTCGGAAGAACTAAAACAGTCGTTTTCGGCTGCGTCCTGTTACGGAACGGAGGCAGGAGAGGAACGGGTTGCCTATGTGGCAGACAATGAGGAAGCATTAATCTGCCGGCTGCGTATGATCCATACGGCAAAAAAGGAGATCATTCTATCCACCTTTGATTTTAATGCGGACACCAGCGGAAAAGAGATGCTTTCGGCGCTGCTGGAAGCATCGGAACGGGGAGTATCCGTAAAGGTGCTGATCGACGGGCTGAGCGGATTCCTGGATGTCCGGGGGGATCCTTATTTTCAGGCACTGGCCTTATCGGAGAATGCACAGATCCGGATCTATAATCCGGTAAATGTTTTAAAACCATGGAAGTTCCAGGCGCGCCTCCATGACAAGTATGTGATCGCAGACGGTGTCCGGTATCTGTTAGGCGGGCGGAATACGGATGATCTGTTTCTGGGAAATTATTCAAAATCCCAGAATATTGACAGGGAGCTGTTTGTATGTACGGAAAGCGGTGCGGCCGGCCGGTCAGTCTGCCAGCTCCTTGATTATTTTGATGAAATATGGAATCTGGAAGACAGTAAAACGTTTCAGCCTGGACACTGGAATTCCAAAAAAGAAAAGGCCCGGAGTGAGCTGGAGGATACGTATCGGCTGCTCACGGAACGATTTCCGGAGGTATATGAAGAGGAACCGGACTGGATGGCAGAAACCATGCCGGTGAACAAGATCACGCTGCTGTCAAATCCGGTGGAAGCTGAAAATAAGGAGCCGAAACTCTGGTACTGCGCCGCTGAACTGATGAAAACAGGAACAGAAATCACGATCCAGACACCTTATATTATCTGCGGGCCGGAGATGTATCAGGATTTAACAGAAATCTGCCGGGGACGCCAGGTTGGGATTATCACCAATGCCGTGGAGAACGGAGCCAATCCATGGGGATGTACCGATTATCTGAACCAGAAAAAGAAGATCCTTCATACCGGAGTTACGGTTTATGAGTTTGTCGGAACTCATTCCAGCCATACCAAGACGATCCTGATCGATGACCGCATGAGCCTGGTCGGTTCTTATAATCTGGATATGCGAAGTACTTATCAGGATACGGAGCTTATGCTGGCTGTGGATTCCGAGGAGCTGAACGCAGTGCTCCGGAAGGAGGCAGAAGCCGACATGGCCTCCAGCAGAATGGTAAGAAAGGGAGAAGAACCGGTTTCAGGGGAAGCATTCCATGAAAAACCCATGGGAATCGGGAAAAAGATCCTGTATAGTGTTTTAAGAATTGTGACGCTGCCGATCCGTCGGTTTTTATAGCGGCGGAAGCTGTTGTACAAATGCAGACAGGCAGAAAAGGCAGTCTGGAAAGTTTAAGAAAGACATTGACTTTTTCAGGAAAGTATATTAGTATAAGAAAAGACGAACGTTTGTTCTAAACAAAACGGTAATGAATGAACAGACGGATTTTGAGCGGAGGAAAAATTATGATAAAAGAAGAGAAGCAGAAAGCCCTGGATGCGGCGCTGGTAAATATTGAAAAAGCTTACGGAAAAGGTGCGGTTATGCGTCTGGGTGATTCTTCTGCCCATATGAATATTGAGACGATTCCTACGGGATCTCTGAGCCTGGATATTGCTCTGGGACTGGGCGGTGTACCGAGAGGAAGAATTGTGGAGATTTACGGACCGGAGTCCAGCGGTAAAACAACCGTAGCGCTTCACATGGTTGCGGAAGTCCAGAAGCGTGACGGGATCGCCGGTTTTATCGATGCGGAGCATGCGCTGGATCCTGTGTATGCAAAGAGCATCGGCGTTGACATTGACAACCTGTATATTTCCCAGCCGGACAGCGGCGAGCAGGCGCTGGAGATCGCGGAAACCATGGTGCGTTCCGGTGCTGTGGATATTGTAATTATTGACTCGGTTGCAGCCCTGGTACCCAAGGCGGAAATCGACGGAGATATGGGCGATGCCCATGTGGGTCTTCAGGCGCGCCTGATGTCCCAGGCCCTCCGGAAACTGACGGCTGTGATTGGAAAATCCAACTGCGTTGTGATCTTTATCAATCAGCTTCGTGAAAAGGTTGGAGTTATGTTCGGAAATCCGGAGACGACCACTGGCGGACGTGCACTGAAATTCTATTCTTCTGTCCGGCTGGATGTAAGAAGAATCGAGACGTTAAAGCAGGGCGGAGAGATGATCGGAAACCGTGTCCGTGTGAAGGTGGTAAAAAACAAAGTGGCGCCGCCGTTCAGAGAGGCAGAGTTTGACATCATGTTCGGAAAAGGAATTTCCAGAGAGGGAGATATCCTGGATCTGGCTGCAAAGGAAAATATCGTGGAAAAGAGCGGGGCCTGGTATTCTTATAACGGGAACAAGATCGGACAGGGACGGGAGAATGCAAAGATCTTTCTGGCAAACAATCCGGAGATCATGTCTGAGATTTCCGAGAAGGTAAGAGCACATTACGGATTGACAGACGGTGCGCCGGCATCGGTCTGGGGAAATGAAAAAGCAGCAGAAGAAACCCGGAAAGAAGAGAACGATAAATAGGACAATTTTTTCTGAGGACTTGTTTTCAGACCGGAATAATGCTTGACAATAACCTTAGAAAAGTTTAAAATTGTATTGTTGTGATGCTCATGGTATTATCGGCCATAAGGTACCTGGGCAGCGTACAATGAAAACTAAATAAGGAGGTGCTCCTGTGGGAGGAACTATGATAGCTGTAATCGTAGCAATTTTAATTACACTATGCGTTGTAGCTCCTGTTACTTGGTTCATTGCAATAGCATACCGGAAAAAGGTATACGAGAGCAAAATCGGAAAAGCGGAAGAGAAATCCCGGGAAATCATAGATGAAGCTTTAAAAGTTGCGGAAACCAAGAAGCGCGAAGCTCTCTTAGAAGCCAAAGAAGAATCCATGAAGACAAAGAATGATCTGGAGAAAGAGGTTCGGGAGAGAAGAGCAGAGATACAGCGTTACGAAAGACGAGTTTTAAACAAAGAAGAAAACTTAGAAAAAAGATCCGAGGCACTGGAGAAAAGGGAATCCGGCCTGGCGTCCAAAGAAGAACAGCTTGTGAAGAAGAAGAAAGAAGCGGAAGAGCTGCTCGAAAAGGAAGTGCAGGAACTGGAACGGATTTCAGGATTTACCTCCGAACAGGCAAAGGAATATCTTTTAAAGACTGTTGAGAATGATGTAAAGCACGACACTGCGAAGATGGTCAAGGAGCTGGAAGCCAGAGCAAAGGAAGAAGCCGGTAAGAAAGCAAAAGAATATGTGGTTACTGCGATCCAGAAATGTGCAGCGGACCATGTGGCAGAATCTACGATCTCTGTGGTACAGCTTCCTAATGATGAGATGAAGGGACGGATCATCGGACGTGAGGGTCGTAACATTCGAACCCTGGAAACACTGACAGGTGTTGATTTGATTATCGATGATACTCCGGAAGCAGTGATCCTTTCCGGATTTGATCCGATCCGAAGAGAGATCGCAAGAATCGCTCTGGAGAAGCTGATCGTAGATGGACGAATCCATCCGGCCAGAATTGAAGAAATGGTGGAGAAAGCCCAGCGTGAAGTTGAAACCATGATCCGTGAGGAAGGCGAGGCTGCTGTCCTTGAGGTAGGCATTCATGGAATCCATCCGGAGTTGATAAAACTTCTGGGCAAGATGAAGTTCCGGACCAGTTATGGTCAGAACGCATTAAAGCATTCGATTGAGGTAGCACATCTTTCCGGCCTTCTGGCAGCGGAAATTGGTGTGGATGTTCGTATGGCAAAGAGAGCTGGCTTGCTTCATGATATTGGCAAGGCAGTGGATCATGAAATGGAAGGCTCGCATATTCAGCTTGGTGTTGAATTATGCAGAAAATATAAGGAATCCCCTGTGGTTATCAATGCAGTGGAATCCCATCACGGTGACGTGGAGCCTGAAACCCTTATCGCCTGCATCGTACAGGCTGCAGATACCATCTCTGCTGCTCGTCCTGGTGCGCGCCGCGAGACAATCGAAACATATACCAATCGGTTAAAACAGTTGGAAGATATCACGAACTCGTTCAAGGGAGTCGAGAAATCTTTTGCCGTTCAGGCAGGGCGGGAGATCCGCATTATGGTAGTGCCGGAACAGGTAAGTGACGACGATATGGTTCTGATGGCGAGAAATATCGCAAAACAGATCGAGTCGGAGCTGGAATATCCCGGACAGATCAAAGTTAATGTGATTCGAGAATCCAGAGTAACGGATTACGCAAAATAGTTATAAAAGAAAACGGACAACAGAATAACAATCTGATGTCCGTTTTTTGTTACCGCGGAGAGCCAAGCGGCTGAGTGCGCTGGCGCAGGCTCAGCCATTTGGCGACCGCGCTCATCCATGGAATTTGCGGAGCAAATTCCATGGATGAGTCAAGGAAATCCGAAGGATTTTCTTGAGTAAATAAAAGAGTGATATGGACACACCAGAAAGGAGTTCTTATGGAAGAAATTAAACGGATCAAACGTGAGCTTGCTTATCAGGGCAGGATCTTAAATATTTACCGCGATTATATGTCTCTTCCCAACGGCCATACAGCAGTCTGGGATTATGTGGAGCATAAGGGCGCTGCAGCGGTGGTAGCTGTGGCAGATGACGGAAAGATCCTTATGGTACGCCAGTACCGTAATGCACTGGAGCGTTATACGCTGGAGCTTCCGGCGGGAGCTGTAAATGAAGTAGGAGAACCGAAGGAGGTCTGTGCGGCCAGAGAACTGGAGGAGGAGACCGGTTATCGGGCAGAGTCGCTGGAGTGGCTGATCAATGTCAACACAACGGTGGCGTTTTGTAATGAGTTTATCGGGATCTATCTGGCGGAGAAGCTGATCCCATCAAAGCAGCATCTGGATGAGGATGAGTTCCTGAATGTGGAGGCACATGAGCTGGATGAGCTGGTTCAGATGATCCTGGATGGACGGATTACTGATGGAAAAACAATTGCAGCGCTTCTGGCCTATAAAGTAAAGCGGGGCAGATAAAAGGAAAAGCTGACAGGTCATATTTCCGGCGGCCTGTTCATATAGTAGAACAGCAGACAGGCCGGGGCTGTGTGTTCCTGTGCCGGAAAGGACAGGAATGTCATGGGAAAAGAAAAGCGGCTGATACAGGTGGGTGGAGCAGTGTTTTTCGGAGCAGTTCTTCTTGGAACGATCGCAGCAAACCTGATTGGCAGACACAGTACGGACAGCTTTTCGGTTTATTTGTCACAGCTTCAGAATGCGGTTAATCGTGTATCTTTTTCCAAAGAAACTTATTTTTTTTACCTGTTAAGACTTCGGCTCATGGAAGCGGGAGCAGTCTGGTTATTATCCATGACATCCTTTGGGGGTGTATGCCTTTGGGCGATGATTTTGTGGCTGGGATTTTCCGGCGGAGTTCGGATTTCCATGGCAACGCTGGTCTACGGAGGACGCGGGATCCTGTTTTTTCTTGCCAGCATCTTGCCGCAGATCATTTTTTATATTCCGGCAGTTCTCCTGCTTTGCGGAAGAGGCTTCGGAATCTATCGGTTTATGAAGAAACAGCGGGACTGGGGGCAGTATCGGAGCATTCGTATGACGAAAGATATTCTTATGCTGCTGATTCTGATCTTATGTATCCTTCCAGGAATTATCTGCGAAAGCTATGTAAGTCCGCTGCTTCTGAAACTGTTTTTCCGGTAGTCGCGAAGTAAACAGAGTTCTTTTCGGATTCCCCGGAGCGAGATTGACAGCGTGAACAGGCAGTGTTAAGCTGAATATAAGGACAGAAATAAAAATCTGGCTGCTGAAAGAAAAGGAGGAATTACGATGAAGGTATTGATATTAAACGGAAGTCCCAGGATGAAGGGCAACACAAAAGCGGCACTTTCCGCTGTGGCAGATGGAATCAGAGAAGGGCTGAAGCCGGAAGAACTGGAAATTTATGACGTGTCAAAGCATAAGCTTTCGGCCTGTCTTGCCTGCGATGGCTGTAAGAGAAACGGAGGAACCTGTGTTCAGCCGGACGATACAGCGGAACTGATCCAGAAGATTTATGATGCCGACATTCTGGTATTTGGGACTCCGGTTTATTTCTGGGGTATGTCCGCGCAGTTAAAGATGGCGGTGGACAAGCTGTATTCCAGGGATGATGCATTGAAAAAGCTGGATAAAAAGGTTGGCCTGGTGACGATCGGGGCAGCAGCTCTTGATGATCCGGAATATAAGCTTATTGAGGATCAGATGGTATGTATCTGTGACCATTTCGGATGGAAGCTGACCTTCTCTTATCAGGTATCGGCATGGGAGGCCGGAGAACTGGAAGCGGATGAGGAGAAGATGAGTGTGTTCAGAGGAGCATGGGAGTCGATGGAAGAATAGAGGGAAGATGACGCCGCCAGTCCACCCATGTATATCCGTGGCACATAGTTGAGCTGCCCCGGCCATACATGGGAAGTGGACTGGCGGCTGTTTTTTATTTCATAGGAAAGTTCGTCCTATGAAATAAAAAACGCTCCGCAGGGATCGCACTGCGGCGGAACGGAAGATTGCCGCTTTGCGGCCCGCCGCAGGCGGAGAATCCTGCAAGCAGGATTCTTTATGTTTCATAGAAAAGCTCGTCCTATGAAATAAAACATGTTTACACCTGTTCTGCAATGTCGTATACGAGCTGTCTGGATTCTTCCCAGCCGAGGCAGGGGTCGGTGATGGAGCAGCCGTAGATGTGGCCGCCGATTTTCTGGCTGCCGGGCTCGATATAGCTTTCGATCATGACGCCCTTTACCAGGCGCCGGATATCCATGGAGTGGTTTCGGCTGTGAAGAACCTCCTTCACAATCCGGATCTGCTCCTGATACTGCTTGTTAGAGTTGGAGTGATTCGCATCAACAATACATGCCGGATTCTTCAGATCACGCTTACCGTACATATCACAGAGGAGACGAAGATCCTCATAATGGTAGTTCGGCTGGCTTTGACCGTGCTTGTTCACTGCACCGCGGAGGATTGTGTGAGTGTAAGGATTGCCATCCGTGTGAACCTCCCAGCCGCGGAAAATGAAGGTATGACCATGCTGCGCGGCCATGACGGAGTTCAGCATAACCGAATAATCACCACTGGTGGGATTCTTCATGCCGGCGCCGACATCCATACCGCTGACAGTCAGACGATGCTGCTGATTTTCTACAGAACGGGCACCGACTGCCACATAGGAGAGCAGATCGGAAAGATAGCGGTAGTTCTCCGGATAAAGCATTTCATCGGCAGCGGAAAGACCGGTTTCTTTTAAAACGCGCATATGAAGCTTTCGGATTGCCAGAAGTCCCTCAAACAGATCAGGTGCTTTTTCCGGGTTGGGCTGGTGAAGAATGCCTTTGTAGCCGTCGCCGGTGGTTCTGGGCTTATTGGTGTAGACTCTGGGAACGATGAGAAGACGATCCTTCGTATCCTCCTGAACACGGATCAGCCTGGAAACATAGTCACAGACAGAATCCTCATTGTCGGCAGAGCAGGGACCGATAATCACCAGGAAACGGTCATCCTTTCCGGTTAGGATATCACGGATCTCCTGATCCCGTCTGTGTTTGAGCTGGGTCAGTTCCTCGGAAAGAGGAAACTGGTGGCGGATCTCCGCCGGGGTCGGAAGCTTGCTGATAAATTCAAAGCTCATGATAATGTCCTCCTGCGTTTGGTTAGCGTGTTTCGCCCATGTACCAGGTACCGAAAGCACCGGCGATCATGAGAATGATACCGATGATCAGACCGCCCACGGTAACGTGAGCCAGGGCACCGGTGTTATGGAAGATCCCGAAAGGGGAGGATAAGATCAGTCCAAGGATCGCAGCATAGGTGGATACCGTATGGCGCTCAAACAGATATTCGATCAGTTTGGCGATCAGGAAAATGCCCAGGACACAGCCGATTCCGAACGGGATCAGAATGGCAGCCTCGCCCAGGAGTGCATTCCAGTTTCCGGCCTTTAATGCGTCCATAAAGCCGGTGATGGAATTGATCACACCGTAATAGTAGCCGAGGATCATCAGGATCATGGAACCGCTGACACCGGGGATAACCATGGTAGCGGCAGCAATGATGCCCATGAAAAACAGCACGATCATGGTTCCGGGAGTAGCTGTTAAGGTGGTCAGGGTATCCGTACTTTCTTTGAGGAACGGAAGTGCGGCAGCCAGGAGAAACATCACCAGAAACGCCAGTACGTTCATGGCGGTCAGCCTCCGTCTGCGGCTTTTCCGGATCCCGGTTTTCATTTCACGGATCAGCACCGGCACACCGCCCAGGATCAGGCCAAGGAAGGTCAGACAGGTGGGGAGCGGCTGGTTAGTCAGCAGATACTTGATGGCGTAGGTGAAGCAGACAATTCCGATCACACAGCCAATGAGGATGGGAAGCAGCGTTCGGATGCTCTTCTTAAACTGGCTGAACAGGTGGGAAACAGAGAAAATTAGCTTGTTGTAGATTCCCATGGAAACCGCCATGGTACCGCCGCTGACACCGGGAATCACGTTGGCAATTCCAATCACGGCGCCTTTTAGCATGTCAAGAATAAAATTCATAAGCAATATCCTTTCAAGTATATATACAGTTTCTAATTATAGGGGGAATCCAGAGGGATGTCAAGACGAACCAGAGCGGAGAAAAATGTTGAAATTTGAGTAAAAAAATCGTAAAATTCACCTATATAAATCAAAAAGAAAATCTGATATATTGGATAAAGTATTTTGGATGAAAGGGTGGAATTATGAAGAATCGACTTAACAGACTGCGGGCATGGATGGACCATTATCCGCTGGCGGCCTGTTTTCTGACTGCACTGGCACTGAATCTGATTGTGGAGATCCTGTCCCGTCGTTCGCTGATCCAGGGCTTTGTTTATCTTGGAACCAGACCCCTCATGTTTCTTTACAATACGATTATTATTTTCTGGTGTTTTTCGCTGCTGCTTCTGGTAAAACGGAAACTCTTTCTGGGCACAGTGATCAGCATTTTCTGGATTATTTTAGGCACCGCGAATTTTGTGCTTTTGGGCTGTCGGGTCACGCCGTTTAATGCGGCTGATCTGCGTCTGACAAAGGATGCACTGGCTGTCGCCGGAAAATACCTGAAATGGTGGCATGTCGTGCTCATGGTGACTGCACTGATAGGCCTGATCGTGGGACTGGTGTACCTGTTTAAAAAGCTTCCCAGATGGCAGAAAAAGCCGGCAAGGCTGAAGGGACTGATCTTCTCGGTGTTTTCCCTTCTGGCCCTTCTGGGTCTGAGCAGCGTCGGTATGAAGTCCGGGATCCTTGCCAGCCAGTTTGGAAATCTGGCGCAGGCTTATCTGGATTATGGTTTTCCGTACTGCTTTGCCAACAGTGTGATCAATACCGGGATCAGTAAGCCGGATGATTACAGTACGGAGACGGTAAAGGAAATCAAGGAGGCAGAAATCGTTCCGGAGGAGCATGTCTGGGCGCAGCTCATTGAGGAGGATCAGCCGGAGATCGTGGATACCAAAGGCGTTGCAGTGTCGGAACAGACGCCGAATATCATTTTTCTTCAGTTGGAATCCTTCAGTGATCCGCTGAAATATCTTCATATGAAATGTTCGGAGGATCCGATCCCCAATTTCCGGAAACTGATGAGTCAGTATTCCTCTGGTTATCTGTCTGTTCCGGCAGTGGGGGCAGGTACTGCCAATACGGAGTTTGAGGTAATTACCGGCATGAATCTGGACTTTTTCGGTCCTGGAGAGTATCCTTATAAAACAGTGCTTCAGAAGCAGGTCTGTGAAAGTCTGCCCTTTGATTTAAAGGACATTGGATATCATGCCCAGGCGATCCATAATAATTCAGGAACCTTTTATGACCGCTACACGGTTTTTTCCCAGCTTGGATTTGATACCTTTACTTCCTTAGAATATATGTCCGGCTATGACAAAACCTACATGGGATGGGCGAAGGACCGGATCCTGCGGGATCAAATCAGCAGGGTTTTAAATTCAACCACCGGTGCGGATATGATCTATACGATCTCCGTTCAGGGGCATGGTGCTTATCCACAGGAAAAGGTTCTGGAAGCTCCGGATATCACGGTTACCGGACTGCCCACAGAGGGTGAGACAAATGCCATGGAGTATTATATCCAGCAGATCCATGAAATGGATCAGTTTGTGGCGGATCTGGTGAAGCTTCTGGAGACCAGAAAAGAGCCGACGGTCCTTGTAATGTACGGGGATCATCTTCCCAGTCTCAACCTGACGGAGGACAAGCTGGAGAACAAAAATGTGTTCCAGACCGAGTATGTGATCTGGGATAATCTGGGACTGGAACGGAAAGAAACGAACGTAGAGGCCTACCAGCTTGCAGCATATGTAACCGACCGGATCGGACTGCATAAGGGAACCATGTTCCGCTTCCATCAGAATTATTTGCAGAAGGAGAGTCATAATGCAGCAGAGGAGGAAGCCTATCTGGCGGACATGAAGATCCTGGAGTATGATATTCTTTACGGTGATCAGGATGTCTTCGAGGGGGAGATGCCTTACAAGGCGACGAATCTTCATATGGGCGTCCAGCCCATTACCATCAACCGGGTACTGACGGAGGGCAATGGGTTATATGTGACCGGCTGGAACTACACACCAAACAGTGTGATCTATGTCAACGGAAAGGAAGTGGAGACCAGGTATGTGTCCACGAATCTTCTATATGCGGAGGGTGTAACATTTGAGGATGAGATTGACAACGAGGTGACAGTCAGCCAGGTAAGCGATGATAATATTGTACTGAGCACCACAGAGCCTTATATCGTAAAGGAATAGAAAATCAGAACAGAAGCATGTGTTGGGACAAAAATTCCGAATGAATTCACAGGAGTGGCTGAGCCAATCAGCTGCTCCTGTTTTATTTCCCGGAAAAGTGCCTCCTGTGGAACAAAAACACTTCGCCGTATGAACAAACACGTTTGAAAG
Source organism: uncultured Lachnospiraceae bacterium (assembly GCA_934351765.1). Lineage (GTDB taxonomy): Bacteria > Bacillota > Clostridia > Lachnospirales > Lachnospiraceae > Lientehia. The sequence continues at coordinate 11,748 of CAKRJM010000008.1, forward strand.
GTTCTGTCTGCCAGAAAACCATTTACTTAGATTTTACATCGATTACCTCTCTTTTACCGGATCTATAGAGTAGGGTGGTGTCTGCCGTCCGGAAAACATGCTATGGTTAATCCTGCAAAGCGGAGCGGGATGCTTCGCCTGAAAAAAAGGAGGAGAATTCATGAAACAGTCTGGTTTCAGTATCATTGGAAACGGCAAAGCCCAAAAACGGACCGAACAGGCCGCGTCCGGGATCTTTTTCCTGTGCGGTATGTTTGCGATTCTGGCGGTCGTTGTTATTACAGCCTATATGATCTTAAAAGGAACACCGGCGCTTGGAAAGGTCGGAATCCTGGAGGTCCTGTTTGGAACAGTATGGAAGCCGGAGGCGGCAGATCCGTCCTTTGGTATTCTGTATGTTATTTTGACTTCCATCATCGGCACGGCACTGGCGGTTCTGATCGGCGTGCCGATCGGCCTGATGACGGCAATCTTCATGGCGGAGGTAGCACCGGAGCGCGTCACAAGAGTTGTCCGGCCGGCCGTACAGCTTCTGGCCGGAATTCCGTCGGTGGTTTACGGACTTGTGGGACTTCTGGTCCTGAACCCGCTTATGTATAAGCTGGAGCTGTGGGTATTTAAGGGTTCCTCGACCCACCAGTGGACCGGTGGCTCCAATCTGTTATGTGCCGTTCTGGTGCTGGCCGTTATGATCCTGCCAACGGTCATCAACATCAGCGAATCGGCGCTTCGTGCTGTACCACGGGATTACCGCATGACTTCGCTGGCGCTGGGAGCGACAAAGATCCAGACAATTTTCAAGGTGATCCTGCCATCAGCAAAATCGGGAATTGCAACCGCCATCGTTCTTGGCGTCGGAAGAGCCATCGGTGAGGCCATGGCAATCTGTATGGTGGCAGGCAATGCGGTGAAGCTGCCGCTGCCGTTTAATTCGGTTCGGTTCCTGACAACCGCCATGGTAAGCGAAATGTCTTATTCCACGGGACTTCACCGGGAGGTGCTGTTCACGATCGGCCTGGTACTGTTTGTCTTTATCATGATCATCAATCTGGTGCTCAGCCGGATCATGAAGAAAGGAGCGGAAGATGGAAGCAAGTAAAAAAAAGGCTCTGTGTGCAGCAGAAACGGCCGGAATCGGATGTACCATCATGGAAAAGCGGAAGCGTCCCTCCGATATGATTCTGAAGGGAATCATCTATCTGTGTGCAGCCATTTCGATGTTTTTGGTTGTCGGCATTGTGGTTTATGTATTTGTCCGCGGAATCCGGTCTATTAACTGGACGTTTCTGACCACGGTACAGAATACAAAGACGGGGACCTTCGGAATCGCCGGAAACCTGTTAAATACATTATATATTATCATTCTGTCCCTGCTGATCGCCACACCTCTTGGTATTGGTGCAGCCATCTACTTAAACGAATATGCAAAGCCGGGGAAGCTGGTCCGTGCCATTGAGTTTACCACAGAGACGCTGTCCGGAATCCCTTCGATCATCTTTGGTATGTTTGGTATGGTATTCTTCGGAACAACGCTGCATCTGGGCTACTGCATCCTTACCGGAGCCTTGACACTGACGCTTTTGATCCTGCCGCTGATCACGAGAAATACGCAGGAGGCACTTCGGACCGTGCCGGACAGCTATCGAAGCGGTGCACTTGGAATCGGTGCGACAAAGTGGTATATGATCCGGACGATCCTGCTGCCGTCGGCCATGCCTGGAATTATCACGGGTGTCATTCTTGCCATCGGCCGAATTGTCGGCGAGTCAGCCGCACTTATTTTTACCGCAGGAAGCGGTTATATCCTTCCGAAGACCATCGGCGGAGCCTTTCACAAGATCCTGGAATCCGGCGGAACTCTGACGATCCAGATGTATTTAAGCATGAGCAAGGCAAAGTATGATGATGCCTTCGGAATTGCACTGGTGCTTCTGGTGATCGTACTGGGAATCAACGCCCTGACCAGAGCCCTGACGAAGAGATTTGATGTAACCAGGCTGGATGAACGAAAAACGAAAAAGAGCAGATAAGAATGGAGGAAGCATATGCCTGTCAATAAAATTATTACGAAAGACCTTAATTTATATTATGGAGAAAACCACGCACTGAAGTCGGTGAATATGGACATTAAGGAGAACGCAGTTACCGCATTCATTGGTCCCTCCGGCTGCGGGAAATCCACATTTTTAAAGACGCTGAACCGGATGAATGATCTGGTCCAGGGGGTGAAGATCACCGGAACAGTCACCATTGACGGAGAAAATATCTATGATCCGGGCGTGGATACCACCCTGCTTCGGAAAAAGGTGGGTATGGTATTTCAGCAGCCGAATCCGTTTCCGATGAGTATTTATGACAACGTTGCTTATGGTCCCAGAATCCATGGGATCCGTCATAAGGCAGAGCTTGATGAGATCGTGGAAAAGAGCCTTCGGGATGCGGCTATTTTTGATGAGGTAAAGGATCGGTTAAAAAAGTCTGCCCTGGGACTTTCCGGCGGACAGCAGCAGAGGCTTTGCATTGCAAGAGCGCTGGCGGTGCAGCCGGAGGTGCTTCTTATGGATGAACCGACCTCGGCGCTGGATCCCATTTCCACCCTGAAGATCGAGGATCTGATGGCGCAGCTGAGAGAGCAGTATACCGTAGTGATCGTAACACACAACATGCAGCAGGCATCCCGAATTTCGGATTACACGGCATTTTTCCTGGTGGGCGAGATGGTTGAGTTCAATACCACGGATGAGATCTTTGCAAGACCGCAGGATAAGCGGACAGAGGATTATATTACCGGCCGGTTCGGCTAAAGCAGACCGTATACAGGTGGCCAGACTAAAGCAGACAGCGCACAGGTGGCCTGGCCTGCAGGGGGGTTATGGAGAAGCTGGATGATTTGATGGGTATTATGGAAAAATTGGATGATTTGGTTGAAAAGGAGGAGAATCTTGACAACGAGAGTGAATTTTCAAAAGGAATTGGAAATTTTAAACAAGTCGCTGGAGGACATGGCAGGACTGGTGGAAAATAACATCGAAAAGTCACTGGTGTCCTTTGAAAAGCGGAATGTGGAGCTGGCAGAGGAGATCGTTCACGGAGATCGGGCGGTGGATGATATGCAGCGGTCCATCGAGGCGCAGTGTCTGTCTCTTATGCTTCATCAGCAGCCGGTGGTGGCACGTGACTTAAGACTGGTTTCTTCGGCACTGAAGATCGTGACGGATCTGGAGCGGATCGGGGATCATGCCCAGGATATTGCGGAGCTGGTGCTCCGGATCACGGATGCCAATGTGGCCTATAACGTAGGTCATATCATCGAGATGGCAGCAAAGGCAAAGGCGATGATGAAGCAGGCAATCCAGGCCTATATTCACCGTGATACGAAGCTGGCGGCACAGGTGGCTGCTTCCGATGATGAGGTGGATGAGCTATTCAATCAGGTCAAGAATGAGATATCGGTCCTTCTTCGTGAAGGAAAGGAGTCTGTGGATGACTGCGTGGATGTGCTTATGATCGCAAAATATCTGGAGCGGATCGGGGATCATGCCTCGAACATCTGTGAATGGACGGAGTTTAATGAGACAGGAACGGTGAAAAATATCCGTCTGATTTAAGAAAAGGGGTTTACCGTCCTTATAGACAGGTTTACAGAAGCTTTACAAAAATCACAGATAACTGTGATGGCTTTCGGAAAACTCCGGTGTTATAGTGTGGGTGTTCCGAAAAAAAGAAAAAGAAAATTCAAAAAGGAAAGTAAAAGGAGAGTATCAAAATGAAAAAGAAATTTCTTGCAGCCGTTCTGGCAGGTATGATGGTGATGTCCATGGCAGCATGCGGCGGCAAAGCAACTGAGACCACGAAGGCAGAAGAAACTACCAAGACAGCAGAGACTACCAAGGTAGCAGAAAGCACAAAGGCAGATGCATCCAAGGATACAGGAAGCGGTGATCTTTCCGGAAGCATTTCCATGAGCGGTTCTACTTCCATGGAAAAGCTGGTAACAGCACTGAGCCAGGATTATATGGAGAAGAATAAGAATGTGACGGTAAATGCAGAGTTCGTTGGTTCCGGTGCCGGAATCGAGGCCGTAACTGCTGGCACGGTAGATATCGGAAATGCTTCCAGAGCCCTGAAGGATGAAGAAAAGGCAAACGGCATTGTGGAAAACATTGTTGCTATCGATGGAATCGCAGTTGTTACCGATCCGGCCAACAAGGTTGAGGATCTGACCAAGGATCAGCTTACCAAGATCTACACAGGTGAGATCACAAACTGGAAGGATCTGGGCGGTTCTGACAGCCCCATCGTTGTAATCGGAAGAGAGTCCGGCTCCGGTACAAGAGGCGCATTTGAGGAGCTGTTAAAGGTTGAAGATCAGTGTGTATATGCTTCCGAGCTTGACAGCACTGGTGCAGTTATGGCAAAGGTTGCTGCTACACCCGGAGCAATCGGCTATGTATCTCTGGACGTTATTGATGATACCGTAAAGACGTTAAAGCTGGATGGCGTGGAGCCCACAGAGGAGAACATCAAGGCAGGAAGCTACAGCTTAAGCCGCCCCTTCGTAATGGCAACTAAGGGTGAGATCTCCGAGCAGAGTGAGCTGGTTCAGAACTGGTTCGAGTACATCAAGAGCAGCGAGGGACAGGAGATCATCAAGTCCGTAGGCCTGATCATTCCCGACTAAGATTCCAAGGTTTACAAAGCAGATAAAATGATTTACACTGAAAGGGTGAGCAGGTTTCCTGTTCACCCTGCTTTGCAGTAAGACAACAGGTCTGGGAGGATACGATGGAACTGATTTATGTGATAGAAGACGACGAAAATATCAGAGAGCTGATCAAAGCCGCTCTGGAGAGCTACGGATATCAGATAGAAGCCTTTGAAGCGGCAGAGCCGGCGCTGGAGAGCATCGTGCGGGATCAGCCGTCCCTGGCAATTTTTGACATCATGCTTCCCGGCATGGACGGGCTTTCGGCCATTGAGGAGATCCGAAAGGATCCGAAGATCGGAAATCTTCCGATCATTGTCCTGACAGCAAAGGACAAGGAATTTGACAAGGTCATCGGCCTGGACCGCGGTGCTGATGATTACATGACAAAGCCCTTCAGTGTGCTGGAGCTGGCGGCCAGAGTCCGTTCCCAGCTGAGACGGGAAAGCGGACGGGAGGCAAAGCAGCCGGATTCCATGAAGGAAGGAGATCTGACGATCTGTCCGGAGACCAGAGAGGTCTATTTAAGGGATCAGCTGATCCATCTGACGTTAAAGGAATATGAACTGTTAAAATATCTGATGGAAAACAAGAGCCGGGTCGTGACCAGGGAGCAGATCCTGAATCAGATCTGGGGCTATGAATATGAGGGTGAGTCGAGGACTCTGGATATGCACATCCGGAGCCTGCGCCAGAAGCTGGAGGACGGAAATGCCGAGATGATCCGGACCGTCCGTGGTGTGGGCTATCGGTTCTGCGGACAGGAGAAGGAATCGTGAAAAAAGCTATTTTCCGAAAGTTTGTGTGGATGATTTTACTGGCACTGGTGGTAAGCAGTACCGTGTTTTGTATGGTTATGAGCCGGAAAAGCTTAAAGAATACAGAAAGGCAGATGGTGGATACACTTCATATGATGGACTATGCTCTGGATTATGAGGGAAATCTGGAACAGCAGATCGCGAATCTCTGTGCCATAGACGGAAACAGGGACAGCCGCTGTACGGTGATCCTTACCGACGGAACGGCACTGGCCGATAACGGCGTGGCAGATGTGGATCAGATGGAGAATCATCTGAACCGGGAGGAGGTTCAGACAGCGCTTTCCGGCGGCGAAGGGTTTGCCAGACGGTATTCTGATACGATCCACCGCCAGATGCTTTATGCAGCGATCCGGAGCAGTGACGGTCAGCATATCCTCCGTCTGGCGCTTCCGTATGAAGGGCTGTATACCTATTTAAAAGTTCTGATCCCGGCGGTGCTTCTTGGGATTGGTGTGGCGCTGCTGGCCTCGTTTTTCCTGGCGGAGCGGTTTGCGGCTTCCATCACGAATCCCTTAAATGAAATCGCCGGAGAGCTTCGGAAGGTGGATAAGGGCGACACCGAGATCTTCATGAAGCGTTATGAGTATGAGGAGCTGAATGTTATTATTGAGGCTATGAACCAGATGTCCACGGAGATCAGCGGTTATGTGAAGAAGCTGGAGCTGGAACGGATCATCCGCCAGGAGTTCTTTTCCAATGCGTCCCATGAATTAAAAACGCCCATTACCTCCATCAAGGGATATACCGAGCTTCTGGAGAGCGGCCTTGTAACGAAGCCGGAGGTCCAGAAGGATTTCCTGGGGCGGATCGAGAGTGAGACGGACCGCATGACAAATCTGATCAATGATATTCTCATGATATCCAAGCTGGAGACCAGGGAGGTTGAGGTTGAGAAGGAGCCTGTGGCAGTTTATCCGCTTCTGGAGGATCTTTTAGGAACGGTGGAGCCCATGGCGGCGGAGCAGGATATTAAAGTCTATACGGAGTGCCGTCCGCTGACGGTGATCATGAATCCACAGCAGCTCCGGGAGCTGATCTCCAATCTGTTAGTCAATGCCATTAAATATAACCGCCCTGAGGGAATTGTGCGTCTGACGATCACCTCAGAGCAGGAGGATATGATTCTGATTGTCAGTGATACGGGTGTCGGAATTCCCAAGGAAGCCCAGCGGCGCGTCTTTGAGCGGTTCTACCGGGTGGATAAGGGCAGAAGCAGGAAGATGGGCGGCACCGGTCTGGGACTTGCCATTGTAAAGCATATTGTGGGGTATTACGGCGGCACCATCAGTCTGGACAGTCAGGTGGATGTGGGAACAACCTTCACCGTCCGCCTGCCGGTTATCGCAGAGCCGGGAACCAGGGCGGTTCCGGATTCCGGAAGTAAAACCTCCGAAACGTAATCAGTTCAGCTCTGCGATCCGGGAAACGGCCACATAGATTTCCGAGATCTTATACCAGGTACGGAAATCGGTCACGCCGGTCTGAGGAAGACCGAATACCGACTGAAAGGCGCGGACGGAATTGGCGGTTGCTTCGCCGTAGATCCCGTCCGGCGTCAAAGAGGGAATGGCATAGTACACGCTGGCAACGGTGTTTAACTGCTCCTGAAGCTGAAGGACCTTTTGGCCGCTGGAGCCGATGGTGAGATCTTCACCGGGCCAGGACGAGGGAATTCCGGAGATCTGCTCTGCCGAGTTAATATAAAGATCCTGTCCGTAGTAATTTCGGAGAATCCGGATCGCTGAGTAGCCCTGGTCACCGAGAGCCTTCGAGCCCCACTGGGTCATCCTTATAGGGAAGGAATCGTTTTTAATCAGAGAAAAAGGTTCCTAATAAATCAATGAGAATGTATCACTTGATGCGGCAGTGGATTCGGTCAGGGATACGGTTTGGTGCCCGGCATCATAGACCGCGGAACCATAAAATATACGGATAAGACGGCCTTCCGGTTCTGAGAATAAGGAAGGTACAGCAGCAGGAACCGCCCGGAGAGGCAGCAGTGCCTCCGGGAGAGTTCCTGTTTTCTGTTCTTCGGAAAGGGCCTTCCGGATCATAGCGCAGAGTGCCCGCTCGCTGATCTGATGAGAAACGGTACAGCGGCCCTTCAGATAGCCGCAGCACTGGAGGCTTCGGTAGGTCTGTCCGCGGGAGCCTTTGTGAGAGGAAATTGCCAGAGATCGTCCGCAGGCACTGCATTTCACAAATCCGGAGAGCCAGGAACGGGAAGCTGCGGCGGAGGATGTCTGAGGTCTGTGTCCGGGAGAACCGGTATTTAGCCGTGCCTGGGCGCGGAAAAAGGCTTCTCTGGAAATCAGCGGCGGAAAAGCAGCCTCTGCCCAGATCCAGTCCTCCGGCGCGTTTTTTGAAGCACCGGCATTTCCACGCCGGTTCCAGCAAAGAATCCCGGCATAGGCGGGATTGGACAGGAGATAACGGACAGCCCGCGATTCAAAGGCTCCGCCGGAGCCGGTACGAAGTCCTTCCCGGTTTAAGGCTTCTGCAATCCGGCGGGGGCTTTTTTTCTGTTCCAGAAATTCTTCAAAGATCCGCCGTACCAGACCGGCCTCCGGTTCCGTCGGAAGAAGTGTGCCTCCGGGGACGGAGAGCCGGTAGCCGAGAGGCGCTCGGGCCTGATGTCCGCCGTTTCGCGCCCGCTCACTCATGCCGCGGAACACATCGCCGGACAGACGGATCGAATAGTATTCGTCCATCCATTCAATAATTCGTTCGATCAGGCTTCCGAAGGGGCCGGATAAAGAGGGTTCACTGATGCTGACCACCTCCACGCCATCCCGCTTCAGGCGGTTTTTATAGACAATGCTTTCCTCCTGATTTCTGGCAAACCTGGAATATTTCCAGACCAGGATCACCTGAAATGCATGGTGCTTCGCCAGGGCGATCATCTCCTGAAATTTCGGGCGTTTGTCTGCCCGGCGTCCGGAAACACTTTCCGTAAAAATGTATTCCTCCGGGACGGAAAGGCCATGGGCGGCGGCATAGTCGAGCAGCAGCCGTTTCTGGGATTCCGGGGAAAGCTCTGCCTGTTCCTGGGTGGAAACCCGGATATAGAGGGCGGCGGCGCGTGCTGCATCTGAATGGGAAGAGGTGGCTGGAGAAATCTGGTTTGACATGATTTTGAGCAAATGCATTTTTTCTATCTGTATGCAAGACCGGAACAAATCTGCACATACTGAGAGGGTAATTTGGTAACAAATCAGAACAGGAGTGCAGAAAAATGGAAAATCAGAAGAGGTATGATGTGATCGTGATCGGCGGCGGCCCGGCGGGACTGACCGGAGCCATGTATCTGGCGCGTGCAAAAAAGCAGGTTCTGGTGCTGGAAAAGCAATACTTCGGCGGACAGATCGCACTGACGGACGAGGTGGTAAATTATCCGGGGATTGAGCGGATCTCCGGAGCAGAGCTGACAAACGTGATGAAGCGGCAGGCCGCGCAGTTCGGAGCGGAGTTTCTTCAGGCTGAGGTAAAGAAGGCTTCGGTAAATGGGGAAGAGAAACAGGTGGAAACAGGAAAAGGAATCCTGCGAAGCCGTGGGCTTCTGATCGCGTCCGGTTCACATCCAAAACGGGTCGGATTCGAGGGAGAAACCGAGTTTACCGGAAAAGGTGTTTCCTATTGTGCCGTCTGTGATGGGGCATTTTATAAAGAAAAGCCGGTGGTTGTGATCGGCGGTGGGCTGTCTGCTGTGCAGGAAAGTCTGTTTTTGACCAGGTTTGCCAGCCATGTGACCATGCTGATCCGCCGTGACCGGTTTTCCTGTCCGGAGGCACTGGCAAAACAGGTCATAAAACATGAGAATATCACAGTACTGTTTCAATGTGAGGCAGTCCGGGCAGAGGGCAATGAGCTGGTGACAAGACTGTGGTATCGCGATCAGAAAAGCAGAACCCTTCATTCCGTATCGTCCGAAACCGGAATCGGTGTATTTGTATTTGCAGGCTATGAGCCGGAAACCTCATTTTTAAAAGGGCAGCTTCCGACCGATAAAAATGGATATTTGCTCACCGATGAAACCGGAAACCTGGGATTTCCACTGGTTTATGCGGCTGGTGATGTGCGAAAAAAGCAGGTGCGCCAGGTGACAACTGCCGTCGGAGACGGAGCGGCCGCCGCAGCAGCGATGACAGAGGAGCTGGGATAATGGGAGCAGTTGAGAAAACTTCATCTGGAAAAACTCCCGTATTTCTGCTATGATATGGAAGATACGAAGGGCAGGCAGTGCAGAGTAATCCGGTATCTGCGAAGGCAAATGAATTCAAAAGAGGAACGGAGCATGGCAGAGAAACAATATTTTGAATACGGCGAGACAGAGCTTTCTTACCTTCGAAAGAAAGATTCCAGGCTTTGTGCGGTGATCGATCAGATCGGAATGATCCGGCGGGAAGCAGATCCGGATCTGGTATCCTCGGTGGTCCATCACATCGTCGGCCAGCAGATTTCCACAAAGGCCCAGGCGACGATCTGGGGACGGATGCAGGACGCACTGGGCGAGGTGAATGCGGAAACACTTCTGGATGCGGGCATTCCGAAGCTTCAGTCCCTTGGAATTACCTTTCGAAAGGCGGAATACATCTGTGATTTCGCGGAAAAGGTGAAAAGCGGGGAGTTTGACCCGGAGGCGGTCTGCCGGATGGACGATGAAGCGGCGATCCGGTCACTGAGTACATTAAAAGGAATCGGCGTCTGGACGGCAGAGATGATTTTACTGTTCTGCCTGCAGCGGCCGGATATTTTCAGCTATGATGATCTTGCTATTCAGCGGGGGCTGCGCATGGTATATCATCATCGTGCCATTGACCGGAAGCTTTTTGAGAAATACCGGAGGCGGTTCAGCCCGTACTGCAGCACGGCAAGCTTATATCTGTGGGCAGTTTCCGGCGGCGCGGTTCCCGGCATGCGGGATTATAAGCCGAAAAATCCGGGAAGGCAGCGGCAGACGATAAAATGATACAGGACGGTTTGCAAGAGGAGAACGACCATGTATGAGACAGCATATCAAAGACTGGAAGAAAGCCTGACGGATCTGGTGGCAGAGGAGCAGGCAAAGCTGGGATACCGAAAGGAAGAGATCCGGTTATATTATCCCTTATCGACCTTAAACCACTTTTTTGCGGCACAGTTTTCAGCGGAGAAAATGCAGGAGGCGCTGATCGGATTTTCGGACGCGTCCGGTGAGCGGCTGGGGAAGACGACCGTGACTCATAAGGCAGAACGGTTCTGCTTTCATTTATCACCGGAAGCTTCGGAGTATGTCCATGAGCAGAAAGCGAAAAATGAATTCATTGAGCAGCTGGTGGCACTTCTCAGCCGCCATGATATTACATTGGAGCAGATAACGGCGTTTTTTAAATCCTGGGATGAAGCCTGCGAGGTGGAGCCGGTGAATAACGGCGAGTTTGATATCCTGATCCGGTTCCGTGGCAGAGATGACCGCTACTATTACTGTTTTAAGGACGAAGGCTGTCATATTATTTATCATCGGTTCCTGCCGGAGGATTATGAGGATTTCGGATTTTAAGAAAAGAGAGGCAGAAAGTATGAACGGAACGATAGAAGAGTATCAGACAAAACCAAAGGCATTGACAGGATTGAAAATGGAACAATTACATAAGGAGCTGCTTTCGGAGATCGGTTCGGATGCGGATGGACAGGAGCTTTATGAGGAGCTTCTGGAAACAGCCGTCCGTTATGCGGCAATCCGTGCGGGCTGGAGCCTGTTGAGTCCAAAAGAGCGCACGGAGCAGGATCCCGGACGGACCTCCTGTCATAATTCGGTAATCACCCATCTGAACATGCTTGCACGGTATGAACGGCAGCAGGGAAAAGAGGCCGCCTGGCGGGAACAGCTGGGATATGAGGAGGATGACCCCAATAACCGGAAGGCTATGGGAGACTTCGCCTGCTATCTGGCATTTGTAAACGCACTGCTGGCACGGTAGAAAAGAACCGGAAAGAATCAAAAAAGCCCGGAAACCCTTCGGTTTTCGTTGATAAGGCAGTAAATCAAATTATCACCGCAACTGAATCGGCAATGGGAGAAGAACCGAGTTGCA
>CAKRJM010000009.1 GCA_934351765.1 uncultured Lachnospiraceae bacterium
ACCTCTTGCCGTCGTACACGATCGTGTCTCCGATCCGCGCAAACTCATCACCGATTCTCACCCCTTTCAGTTCTTCATGTCCATCCCGTATTATATACAGGTATTTGACAGTCCTATAATCAACGCGGTCTGCCAGCCATCTGGGAGCCAGTCTGTCCGCATCTTCGGTTAAAACATACCTCTGTTTATTCCTCTGTATGGCAGATGTTGGTGATTTTTCCATACACGTCCTCATACAGTTCCTGTTTATCTCCGTTATAAGTGTACTCGGCATAGATACCATCCCCACTGATCGTCGTGGAGGCAAGACACTTATAATTCTGTAATGTCTTGCAAGACCACACCACAAACACATTGGACAAATCAATTGGTGGCGTCAACGGTGTATCCGCAAGTCCATTCCTGTTATACCATTCAACCAGTTTCTTTTTGCATACACTCTGAAAATGTTCCATTCCTGTAATAATCATGTTTTCAACCTCTCTTTCTTAAAAATACCACCGGCCTCTCGACTGGTGGTATCTGTCTCATAAGAATAATTCCCATATTGTTTTTGCTTCTTTTAGTGTTTCGCAAATTCTTCTAATTTTAGAATTGTCCTGCAGGTAATCAATCCCCGCCGGTGTGATTTTCAGACTCTGGTAATCTATCAGCACAATGTCCCCGCCCCAGGCTCTGACGATATTTCCAATAACAAAACCCTGTTCTTGCATCATGTCAACGGTTTCCATCAGCTGTTCTTCGGAAATTGGGAAGTCTTTTGTTAAAGGCAAGATATATTCTTCATCCACATTCATTCGCTTATATTTTTTATACAAATAGACTAATAGTTTTGCAACTATCGTATAATAATCCGATTTTCCCATAGTGACTTTCTCACTTTCTTTAAGTGGTCTGAAAATTGGTATAAAAATACCACGGTGCTTGTGCATCGTGGTTTCATTGATAATTTTCAAACACTATAGAAATACGCCCATCAGCTTCTTTCCAAAATGCAAAAGTGAACTTAGCTTCACACGTTTTTTCCTGAAACAATTTCCCAAAACCCTTTTTCCATTCCCGTTCAAACGTATCAGCATTTTGAATCGGAACAAGCCAGCCGCTGAAATCTTCTCCTTCCATATCCTCCGTTTCAAAGTCCCTGCCTTCGCCGGCATATCCAAAAAACACACAATCTCTTTTTCGAGCTGCACTTTGAATTAATTCCCAAAAACGATTAAACTTGTGACTTTCTTGCGTTTTTAACCCTCGCATTGGATACGCCTCCTTTCAAAATTGTAATAAATTCTCCGTTTTCGCTTTCCACTACAACATCATTATCCTTAATATGGAATAATACAGGGTATTCTTGCCCTCTCCACTCTCCATAGCAGCGTTCATCTGCATTACTTATGATATTTGAAATCTTTTTTCGCATAAAGTCTCTTGCTGCTGGATCAGACGGATCTAAACCATAATCTCTTGCATGCTTTCCTACTTTTATGCCAAACTGAGCATTACCCATGGTAACCTCATGCTGTACATAGAGATTTCCTGTAACAGGGTTTTTGGGAAAAAGCTGGCTTTCTTTTATTCTATCACGCTTTTTTGTTTCTGTCGAGTTGCCCTGTATGATTTTTCCATCTACAGCCGCACCCCTTTTTTCCGCATACGCCGCTCGCTTCTGCTCGTTGATTTTATCTTTATTCTCCGCATAACGTGCACGCCGCATGGCATTGATGTCGCCGCCGGCGACATTGTACTCTTCCAGATACTTCTCCGGATCATACCCAGCTACGGTGCTGCGCCCATCAAAACGGACTGCATATTCGCAGTTGCAGTTTGCATGGATATGTTCCGCATGTCCATTCCTGAGAGCGTTCTTTGATATCTCCTGCCAGCCTCTGGACGCCAGTGTGATGCAGAATGCACAGGTATCTCCATGCGGAATCCACGCAAACTGTGCCCCGTCTCTCCTGGCATTCTTCAAGGTCGTATCGGCACCCACCTGTTTGACCAGCCTTGCGGCTGTGTCCGGAATCTTCGCTTGAGACTGCTTCATGGTACCCTGAACTGCCTTTGCAACTTCCCAGCGCTCCGGGAGCTCCGCCATTTCCGCAGTCTGCACGACGGCTCCCTGCGCCGCGGCTGTCGCTTCATACATCTGGCACGCAAGCGCACCGGCGGCCTGTCCATAACGCCCAGTCAAAGAATAGGCATAATCAATCAGCGCCTGTTTGTCATCGGTCCCATGTTTACTTATCCATGCTTCCAGCATATCAGCCGCTTTCTGACTGATCTGAGACATTCGATTGATGTACGCTTTCCACACTGTCTCCGTTATCTTCACTGCCGAACTCCTCCATCAGAATGGATTCTCCTCTTGTCCTCTGATCCTGCGCCCTGATCCTTCGAATATCCGCCTGATCGAACCCGATCATCTCCAGGAATATATCTGTTTTGGCAAATCCCTCTCTGGCCGTGGCTATTTTAAGTGCAGCGTCTGCGGTAGATGAAACCGAAGGCATTGCCGGGTTTTGAAATGCGCGATCAGCTCCTGCGTTCCATCCGGAAGGTCGTTCGGAGTGGTTCCCAACTCTACTGCAAGCGCCATCTTGCCGATCCGGTATAACGAATCTCCGTTTGCCGCATTCAACTGTTCTGCCAGAAGAATCAGCGTCTGGCTCTGTGCGATGATTGCTTCGCGTGAAGTTGGATTAGCATCATTCACAACACCTGTATCCACAATCGTGTTGGTTTCGTATTCCAGCGTGACATCGCCTGCTTTCCTATGAAATAAAAACAGCACCCAGCGTCCTGTTGCGTGCTTCCCTGCTGTTTCACGGACAGCTCCGAAATATGGGGATCACCGCCTCTCTATGGATAACCTCTTGCCGTCGTACACGATCGTGTCTCCGATCCGCGCAAACTCATCACCGATTCTCACCCCTTTCAGTTCTTCAGGCCCATCCCGTATTATATACAGGTATTTGACAGTCCTATAATCAACGCAGTCTGCCAGCCATCTGCAAAATATACTACATCCGCCTCGACCAAGAGTTTGAATGACTCTCACAGATACCAAAGAGGCTTTGCGTCCACGGGTGCTTTCTCAAAGAATGAGTCAATGACCTCCACCGGTTCTCCGATCAGCTTTTCTGCGCACTTAATTGCTTTGGTGCGCTCCTCGCGGATTTTCTCATCTGTCTTTCCTCTCATCGGCTGGCTGATAAATAATTTCTTCATGCTTCATAACCTCTCTTTCTGAAAAATGGGTACAAAAATACCACCCAGGGCCTGCCTGCGTGTTTACAACTAATTCAATATCTTTCTAATATAAAATTTTACCGTATTTTGTACAACGTCGCACATAACCGCCACACGAACCAGCCTCACGGCTCCAATGCTTACGATAATGATGGGAACATTTTGGTTTTTGAAAGAATTTTCTCCATATCCATGATATCAGCTTTATAAAATCACCTTCCTTACAGTTGCAATATCGCAACTTTTTCTAAAATTCTCCACAAAAATACCACCGGCCTCTCGACTGGTGGTATCTACTTCTTAAGCTTTTCGCTTTCCTGCTTAAGCTTTTCGTTTTCCTGCTTAATGGGTCCCTTTTCCAAAAGCGCTATATACTCTTCTACTGTCATTTCAAACTTTCCGTCCAAGATTCCCTCAAAATCTCTATCCATAATTTTCCTCCTTCCTACTTTCCTCTTTCTATGCCAACAGAATAACATTTTTTCAGGAAGTTTTCAATGCCTTTATCAATATTTGACCCAGACTGCTTTAGGCAATCCTTCATAAGGTCTGCTGTTTTTTTATAATCAAAATGCTTGGTTTTTGATATGTAACTGACCTTGCCAAGATTCGTTACGATTGTCATTGTTTTCACCGAACTGTGCCTCATAATAACACCAATATCATTCGCCGAAAAATCTGTCAATCCAGGGTGGTTATGGCATAGGATAAGCGAATTTTTTGATTTTGACACTAGATTGTGGTAAGTATTCACATCAGAGTATATGTCTACCGAATGCCTATCGCCTTTTACAAAATCAGTCCGTTTACCTGTAAATATATCTATTAAACCTGCAACCTCATTGCTTTCATTTTCATCCATAGAGTATTTCAGTAATTCTTTATGAGTTTGTGTCAGCATCTGTGCAATATTAGATGGCAAATCGCTTGGAGCGACCGATTGCACTTTTTCAATCGCTTGGTCTGTTATTAATACCTTCTCGCCTCTGTTTTTCTGCATCACTCCGATCATCTGCCCCTTCGTCGGCGTGACTCTTCCCCTCAGTCCGTCCTGCAGGATTCGCTGTTTCTGCTCCGGCAGTCCCATCTTTCTGGAAAAGTCCACATAGTTCTGCATCTGTCCCTGGTATCTGGCCTTTTTGAGTATGATGGCTTTTTCATCAGCCCCGCCCTCCTGAAGTAACCTCACCTGCTGCCTGGTGGCGCGGATCTCCCGCTCGCGCCTGCGCTGCTCCTGAAGTGCTTCATAGGTGGTATATTTCTTCCCGTAATACTCTTTCGGGGTATTCTCCTCATCGATCATCTCCTGAAGCTGCTCATCGGTGTAGGTTCTCGCGGAAACGCCCGGAATAAACGGAAGGTAATCGTGATAGCAGTTTGCCCCACAGAGCCCTGTCACATCGCCCAGGCCGCAGACGCTTACAAGCTCCTCCTTCGTCCAGACACGGCCTTCCCAGGGCTGATGAGACGGCCTGGCGCCCACATGATAGGACACCTCATAGCTGTCCGTGCCAAAATCCGCTGCAGTCTGCTCATTGATCAGTGCTTGTACCTGCCGGAAGCCCGTCAGAACCGCCCTCCTGGCCGCCACATCGATCCGATTATGTACGCCAGAGTCATAAATCCACCCAGCGCACTCCGGAGGCCGTCATGCGGCTCACAGCGCGCTGGATGACTGTCTCGTAAGAGAATGCTCCGGACTGGATATCCAGAACTGCATTGTCCAGCGTTGACCGGTAAAACTCCATCAACGGAGAATACTGGATCCTGCCGTCCGCCCCCGGATCGCGAACCCCATCGATGCTGCCAGGTTCCCGTACTTCCCGGAGAGCTGCTTCTTTACGACCTGTGTCAGCTGTCGCAGCGGTGTGTTCCGCTCAAACGGGATCTGCCGCATACCGGACACCTTGTAGGCTCTGGCAAGCCGGTAATACTGCCTGTCGACCTCATCCGAAAAGATATATTCCATTTCGGCATCTGCCTTCTGCAACGTCTCCTTGATCCAGTGGAAAGAAGTGGTCGGCCTGAATATACTGGACCGCAAGTCCTCCTTGTCTCCCCTCGCGGGGTTTATACTTTTGTTCTTGCCTTTTCTCGTGCTCTCGGCATCCAGCCGATCGTTCCGACTGCCCGGTCTACAATGTCTTTCAGTACTTGCTGCCGTTCTTCCGCGGTTAAATCCACTGGGCTCTTGTTACGGTCTTCGATTACCAGCACTACTTTCACTGCACCACCTCCCTCTGTATGATATTCCGCGGTTTGCTGTCTGGTTCCTGTGTCTCTATTAACTTTTTACAGCTTTACTCCTATCCTTTAAATAACCACACCGGAAAGGAGTATGTTATAGCTTGCACTGCTTTCTCCGTTTTGCTTTATCTGGCAGTTCATAATATGAAAGCAGTAACAGAGAACCAAATATAAACACCATCAAAAAAATAGCAGACTGTCTAAATGTTTCCGCGGACACGCTTCTGGGAATTGAAGATCATCAGCCTTCCAGCATCGCCGTCCATTTTGACAGCGAAGAATACACAGATGCCGAACTGGAAGAGATCCGGCAGTTTGGCGCCTTTGTGAAAGATAGAAGAAAATAATTTATACGTGCTTTATTCATGTGTATTGATCTTATGCGCATTGTATGCTATTATAGTATTGCAAGGGCGATATACCAAAAGGAACTGAAAACTCCATTCTGAAACAGGCGGGACTGAAATAGTCCCGTCTAGCCAATAACCACAAGGAGGTATATATTATGTTATCTGCTTATCCAGCTTGTTTTATCAAAGAAGAGACCGGATATTCTGTTATTTTTCCTGATTTGGGCATTGCTACGTGCGGAGATGATTTAGAGGACGCTTTAACTATGGCTATTGACTGCCTGGCCGGTTATCTGTATTCCGCCGATCTGGACAATGAAACGGTTCCTCCGGCGTCCAGTCTCAAAGATATTGATATCCAAAAAGTTATGGATGAATTAGAAGTGACTTCGGACGAGGCTTTTGTGAATATCGTTACTGTAGATGTTCCCGAATATGCAAAAACTCATTTTACAACATCCGTCCGGAAAAATCTCACCATTCCCTCTTGGCTCAATGATGCCGCCATGAAACAGGGAATCAACTTCTCGCAGGTGCTTCAGGAAGCATTACTGCAAAAAGTACAGATGAAATAATCTTTTTACAAGGGAGCCGTGCCTTTAACGGCTCTCTCAGTAAAAATACTATCGGGAAAGTACCGGGTATGATCCATTGCGATTCGATGTGATATCCCCACTCAGGCAGAAAAATCCTGCGTTCTGACAGAAGAATATCTGATAGACGCTCTGGAATATTACCGGAGCAAATATGGGATTTATACGACAATTGATAACTACGTGATCTACTTCGAGCCGCTGGCGGTTGTGAAGATGATAAAATAATGTTACCCCAAACAGAATACGTAATATTTTATGTATTTAATCGTTGGCACATAATTTATTACGTGTTATAATATATTACGTAAGGAGAAGAATCAGGAAAAGCTATTCATCCAGAGAAGTGGTTGCAATATTGAAAAAGGATGAGTGGTACGAAGTTGCTTGCGATAGTGACCATCACCAGTTTAAACACCCTGTAAAAAAGGGACGCGTCACTGTCACCCACCCCCGAAAAGATATTCCAATCAAAACCTTACGAAATATTTCAGCATGGGCCGGGGTTACGTTCCCGTAACTCCCCTGCGCCAACCTGGAGGTGTCATTATGTTAAAAGATCGTTATTCTTATGTCGCTGTTTTTTCTTATGATGAAGATGGGATCAGTATTGTATTTCCGGATTTACCCGGTTGTCTCCCCTGCGCCGACAAGGACAATACGGAAGAAGCCCTGAGAAACGCAAAAAAGGCTCTCGGCCTGCATATCTGGGGAATGGAGCAGGACAAGGAGGAACTTCCGGTTCCAACCCCCATTACTGCGCTCCATCTGGAACCAAACGAAGTACCTGTTCTGATCGAGGTCTTCATGCCTCCGATCCGCGAACGGATCAACAGCCGATTTGTGAAAAAGACTTTATCCTTGCCCGCATGGCTGGCTGCTAAAGCAGATGAAGACGGAGTCAACTGCTCCAGGATCTTCCAGCTTGCCCTTATGAACTATCTCCATGTCAATGATGACCACAAGGCAGAACAATAGTCTCATGTTTCATAAAGGAGGTTTTCACATGTCTGCTGCTACTGCATTTATTCCGTTTCTTCTGGACCGTTTTCAGATCGAATGGAAGCGGCGTGACCGCTCCGGCGTCTACGGTTTTACCCAGCGGCTGATGGCCTACAATTCCAACAAAATTGAAGGCAGTACTTTGACCGAAGAACAGACCGCTTCCCTGTTTGATACCGGCACACTCCCCAAGTCCGATGATTATTATCGTGCAAAAGATGTGGAGGAAATGAACGGTCACTTCCTGATGTTCAATAAAATGCTGGAAACGCTCGATCAGCCGCTCAGCCAGGATCTGATCAAACAATTTCACTACGAACTGAAAAGCGGGGTCTTTGAAGACCGGGCCAACGGCTACGCCATCGGTGACTATAAAAAACGTCCGAACATTATCGGAATGTATGAAACCGTGCTTCCGAGTAAGGTCCCGAAAGAAATGGATCTGCTCCTTTCCTGGTATGAAGGTCAAAATGTAACCTTAGAGGTTCTGGCCGAGTTCCATGTCCGCTATGAAAATATCCACCCTTTTCAGGATGGCAACGGAAGAACCGGCCGACTGATTCTGTTCCGCGAATGTCTGCGGAATGATATTTCTCCGCTGATTATTGAGGACGTGCACCGGCCTGAATACCTGGAAGCTTTAAAAGAATACCGAGAAACGAAATCCATCATGAAGATGGTTTCTCTCTTCCAACAGGAACAGGATTACTATCGGAACCGCTGCCAGTATTTCATGAGTGAATGAAATTTGATTTAAAATAGAAAAAACCGGCTCCTGGCGGCAACCAGGAACCGGTCAAGATATACCATCCGAAGATGATACACCCCACAACTAAGCGCAGGAATATTGTATCATCTCCGGAACAGCCACGCAAGCGGAACCTTTGTTCGCCGGCTGTTATTTTTGTACTCTTTTGCAGGCGGCGGCCTGAATCCGCTGTCCCAAGCATAACATATACGAGGTGATCAATATGAAAAACGGAGCGCTGTATGTGCGCGTGAGTACCGACAAGCAGGAAGAGCTTTCCCCGGACGCCCAGCGGCGCCTGCTGCTGGAATATGCCAAGAAGAACGATATTGTGATCAGCGCCGATTACATCTATACGGAAAACGGAATTTCCGGACGGCATGCCGACAAGCGGCCGGAGTTCCAGCGCATGATCGCGGCGGCCAAGTCCGAAGAACACCCCATTGATGTGATCCTGGTCTGGAAGTTCTCCCGGTTTGCCCGAAATCAGGAGGAAAGCATCGTCTACAAGTCGCTGCTGAAAAAGCAGTGTAATGTTGATGTGGTCAGTATCAGTGAGCCGCTGATCGAAGGGCCGTTCGGCTCTCTTATCGAGCGGATCATCGAATGGATGGACGAATACTACTCGATCCGGCTGGCAGGCGAAGTTATGAGAGGCATGACGGAAAAGGCAAGACGCGGCGGCTACCAGGCAACCACACCGCTCGGCTATCAGTACAACGGCCCCGGAACCGTGCCGACCGTGGTGGAGGACGAAGCGGAAACGATCCGGTACATCTACCAGGAATATGTCCGCGGTGTTGACCGCACCACCATCGCAAGGCGCCTCAATGACATGGGACGAAAGACCAAGCGCGGCAACCTGTTTGAAAAGCGTACTGTCGAATACATCCTCCGGAATCCGTTTTATGTTGGGAAAATCCGATGGAACCGGGCGCCTCATTCCGCCTACCAGGATAACCCCGATGATGAAATCATCATTGCTGATGGCGCTCATTGCCCCATCATTGCCCCGGAACTGTTCAATCGTGCAAAATCCCGTCTGGACTCTGAAAAGTGCGTCTACAAGGCGCGCAGCGTGTCAGCATGCCGTCACTGGCTGTCCGCTCTTGTGCGCTGTCCCATCTGCGGCGCGTCATTAACCTACAGCGCAGGGAAGAAAAGCTGGAACTGCTGGAAATATGCCAAAGGGTTCCACCGAGGCTCCTGCCATATCTTCGACCGTGTGTTGACTGCTGCTATCTTGCACGGGCTGGAAGAGCTGCTGGCCGGAAAGGACTTTGAATATGAGTACCGGCCGCCGGCGGCACCGAAGATCATCAGCCGTCTGGCCGAACTGCAGTCGGAGCTGTCGCGGATCGCCTCCAAAGAGGAACGGATCCGGCTGGCCTATGAAAACGGGATTGATACCCTGGAAGAATATAAGAACAATAAGCTCCGGTTACAGAAGGACCGGAAGCGCCTGGAAGAAGCGATTGAAAAAGAATCCGGAACGGATACAGAATCAAAGAAGCCAGGAAAGGAAGAAATCCTTTCCCGGATCCATACGGTGTATGATATGGTGGCATCTGATGAAGTCGATCAGGTCACAAAAGGCAATCTTATGCGCTCTTTATTTGACCGGATCGTCTATGATCCCAAAACAGAGACGCTGCGCTTTTATATTGTCGTCACTTCCTAGCAAAAAGTCCGGAAACCCGCATAAAATAATGGGTTTTCGGGCTTTCTCTGGTACCGTGATACGGCGGCCCGGACGGAGAATCCGGTGCCGCCATGCGTTACCTTTCCCAGCGCTATGCTATGCCCTATAAAGAGGGCAAAGCGGTGCTCACCGATATCGCTACCGAGGAGCTGGGACATCTGGAGATCGTAGCCTCCATCGTCCATCAGCTCACCCGCGGTCTCACCGCCGAACAGCTGGAGGAACAGGGCTTTGCTCCTTATTATGTGGATCACACCGCCGGGATCTGGCCTCAGGCAGCAGGCGGTGCTCCATTCTCTGCAGCAGAATTCCAGTCCACCGGCGATCCCATCGCCGACCTTTACGAATCCATGGCGGCGGAACAGAAGGCCCGCTTAACCTACGACAACATTCTCCGTCTGGTAAAGGATCCCGAGGTCTGCGATCCGATCCGCTTCCTTCGTCAGCGGGAGATCGTCCACTTCCAGCGCTTCGGTGAGACCCTGCGG
Organism: uncultured Lachnospiraceae bacterium; assembly: GCA_934351765.1. Lineage (GTDB taxonomy): Bacteria > Bacillota > Clostridia > Lachnospirales > Lachnospiraceae > Lientehia. The sequence continues at coordinate 10,377 of CAKRJM010000009.1, forward strand.
ATCGTTCAGGATCATCTCAACGCGAAAAACTTCTATGCCTTCAATCCGGCCTTTGACAAAAAGGAAACCGGCTGCGGCTGCCGGAAATAGACGCACAAAAAAAACGAGGGTGTGGCTCAGTATGAGCCACACCCTCAGATCATGTTATCCGGATTATTCTTCTTCCGTCTGCTTTTTGCCGGAATATTTTTTACACATTCCTACAACCGCTCCGCTCAGCGCCAGAAGTGCCAGCACGTTGGGGATTACCATCAGTCCGTTAAAGAAATCGGACAGGGTCCATACCAGATTCACCTTCAGGGTAGAGCCCACAATGATGAATGCCAGTACCAGTACAGAATACACCGCAACTGCTTTTTTTCCGAACAGGTACTGAACATTAATCTTGCCAAAGAAATGCCAGCCCAGGATCGTGGAAAAAGCGAAAAACAGAAGACAGATCGCTACAAAAATATCACCGAATGCACCAAACCGTGTGGTAAACGCCGCCTGGGTCAATGCCGTTCCCTCTTTTCCGCACTCCAGCACACCGGAAGTCAGAATCGAAAACACGGTCAGATTCAGAATAATAAAGGTATCAATGAAAACACTGATCATAGCACGAAGTCCCTGCTCATGAGGGTTCTTTGCTGCCGCCCTTGCGTGTGCATGAGGAGTGGAACCCATACCTGCTTCATTGGAGAACAGGCCTCTTGCCACACCAAACCGGACTGCCTCCCGCACCGTGATGCCGGCTCCGGCACCCAGAACTGCCTTGGGGCTGAAGGCACCCTCGAAGATCATACGGAACGCATCGGGAATCTTAGCTGCGTTGGATAAAATCAGCACCATACTTCCGATAATATAGATTCCGGCCATGAACGGCACGATCTTTTCCACAACAGCAGCAAGACGGTTTGTTCCGCCTAAAAAGATCACACCGGCGATCACTGCCAGAACAATCCCCACTGCCACCGGCGGTACATTGATATTTCTGGAGGTGAAGACCTCTGAAAACGCCGCTCCGATGGAATTAGACTGTACCATATTTCCCATAAATCCAAGGGCCAGGATAATAAATACAGCAAACAGTCCCGCCAGGATCTTTCCAAAGGTTCCCTTAAACGCTGCTTTTATGTAGTAAATGGGGCCGCCGGTCACTTCACCGTCCACGGTAGTTTTATACTTCTGGGCCAGTGTCGCCTCCGCATAGATGGTACCCATGCCGAAAAATGCCGACAGCCACATCCAGAAAATGGCACCCGGTCCGCCGCCCAGAAGTGCAGTTGCCGCACCGGCCAGATTTCCGGTTCCGACCTGTGCCGCAATGGCAGTTGCCATGGACTGGAACGGTGTCATTTCCCCTTCTTTCCGTTCATGCTTGTGTCCCATGCTTCCAAACACCAGGTGCCAGCCCTCCCGGAACTTTCTCACCTGGATAAACTTGAGCCGGATCGTAAAGTAAATCCCTGTACCACAGAGAAGTACGATCAGCAGTACATTCCACAGAAAATCATTTGCCTTGTTCAACATTCCTATTCTCCTCACATTCTTTGTTTTTCGGTGATCCGGAGTCCTGCTCCGTATCCCTCCCTTTTTCCAAAACAAAAAGAGCTGATGATCATCAGCCCTCTAAAGAGTAGAACATTGCCTTATTGCCCTGTCCTTTTGCCTGAGAGATATACAGAACCGGTGCCCCTTCCGTTTCTGCTTTACACCTTCGGCGTCCTGGCACAATCCTGTGCAGGAACTCTCCAGAGTGTCGGTTTTGACCGACATAGAACACCATAGCATAAAGTTCCGGAATTTGCAAGCAGTTTTGTCTGTCACATTCAAACAACTGTTTCTGTCCTACAGATGCAGCCTGCGGATAATCTTAAATAATACCTGGCTTTCAGAAACCAGCGAAGCTCCGTGGGCAAAAAACAGGATTCCGTCCGTAGGTGACTGGATCCTGCTGAGCACCGTTCCTTCCTGAGAATGAAGCACCTCTCCCAGAAGATCCCCCCGTCGTACCTCATCACCGGGATTCCGAAACCGCCGGTAGATCCCCGCCGCATCACTGCGGACAGACATCAGATCCTGTTCGTACAGGACGGTCGCAATATATCCGCCGCTGCTGTTATAGCGCAGGATCCCCATACGGGTCAGGAATCGCAGAACGGCCGACACTGCCCGCTGGGCAGACACTTCATCTACCTGATCCGTTCCGTTGGCATAAATGGAAAATGCGCTGGTATCCCACATCTGCCAGTGATAATTCAGGGTGGAGGTATCTAATGCATTGGGCTTTCGCACCATCACATACGGCAGGCCGAACAGGTTCGCCAGACTGGGATTCTGATAGCCTGTCTCCATCATACGCACATGAGGCACAAAATCTCCATCCATGTAAAAGCTGGTAAACTGGATCCCGTAGCTGTACTCCCGGATCTCCCGAAACAGTCCATCAGCGATCCGCTGGGTTGGCTCCCCGTTTTCATAGCCGGGGAAGCGCCGGTTAATATCCGTCTGATCCACCGTCCAGAACCGCTTTCCTACATTCATGGAATAATGGTTCACCGACGGCACCACCAGGATTTCCTTTCCTGCCGCGATGGCGCCATGCTCCTCCAGCTCCGAAAGAGCCCGCACAAGCTGGGAACAGATATACATCTGCTGCACCTCATTGCCCCGGAGGGCGCCGACAACGCAGGCCGCCTTTTCACCCTTTCCGAACCGATATCCGTAAATATTCATCTGGTCCCGGTACAGCGCCCGGAACGAATACAGGACCTCTTTTTTCATCGCACCACACCTCCAAAGATCCTGGCAATCAGAGAACCGTCCGTCACCACCGGGTACTCCCGCATGGTGAAAATAAGCCCCGTAAAAGGTGCACGCACCACCTCCTGCTCCGTTCCGTCCAGCGGGCTTACAATGCGTCCAACCGGCTGACCCTTCTGAATGGTTTTCCAGTGGGTGGCCTCCGGCAGAAAAATGCCCTCTCTGGACGCCCGCAGTGACGCAGTCCGTCCCTCTGTAGACAGGATCGGCGTCCGCACCGGCGAAACCGCTCCGTCCCAGATCTCCAGTTCCTTCATGAGACGGAAGATCCCGTCCACCAGCTGGTTTCCGTACTCCATGCTGATCCGCAGACCGGTTCCCATCTCCACCGCCAGCGCCGGGATCCCGCCTTTATTTAAGCTGTAGACCAGGCTTGCCTCCGTCACTGTGGTGGCTGCACTGATCCAGATATAATCCATGTTTAAAAGCTTTGCCATGGGGAGCAGCGCTTCTTCATTCTCCGGATGGATCCGTACCTGGGGCACCTCCCGGAGAAACACATTGCTGGAATGAAGATCCAGACAGAGATCCGCGCCGAGAATATCATCGACCACCTGCGCCGCCAGATATTCCGCCATGGAACCGTCCGATGCCCCCGGAAACAGCCGGTTCATGTCCAGATCCGAGATGGGGATCTCCCTGGAAACCGAATTGATCCCCAGCGGGTTCACCGCCGGATAAAGATCCACGATCCCCTTTAAATGCTTTTTATCCGCCTCGATCCTGCGCGCCAGCTCATAGCAGACATACTGGCCCTCCAGCTCATTTCCGTGGATTCCCGTCACAATACACAGACGCTTTCCGTTTTCGTCTCCGCACAGCCGGTTCCGCTTTAATTCCAGACTCTCATCCACCGGAAGCTTCACACTCGCTACTGTCTCCACCATCTCATTCACCGCCGTTTCTCATTCTGCCCTGATATCAGAAAAGCCCATTACAGGGATTGCCTTCCCCTGCACTTTACTCACATCAAAACAGGACGCCCAGCTTCCCGAGCGTCCTCACTCTTCTATTTCCAATCCTTTTCAGGATCCTATTCTCTCCCAAATGGAAGAAGCCCTCCTTAGGCTTCTCCGTCGTACATGAACATTACGAGTCTCTGTACATCCTCGGGCTCATGTGCGATCAGCTCCATCTCACCGATGGTATTGTCCTTGAATACGCCGGAAAGCGCTACATACTGGGTCAGCTTGGATTTCAGGTTCAGTCTGTCGCCCTCATCGGTTACCAGCTCCACTTTTCCCTTGCATTCATCAATCACCTTGAAAAACTTTTCAACATCTGTGATATTCTTGACCTTCATAGTTACTTCTCCTTTCCTGTTCGGTTTTGATCCGTTGACTTCATCCCCCGGACACTTGTCTATCATACCATGTTCGTGGGAATTTGTAAATAAATTTCACGATTCTTCCAGAACGTTCCCACCGCTTCCTCCAGTCCTTCATACTCGATCACCTGGCAGTCGGACCATTCCCTTGGAAACAGCCCGCGGTATTCATCGGTGAGAAAACGGTCATCCAGAAGAAGGATCACGCCCTCGTCGGTATCGGTGCGGATCACGCGGCCGGCAGCCTGAAGGACACGGTTCATTCCGGGATAACGGTAGGCATAGGCAAATCCGTCCTTTCCATGGGCTTCATACCAGCCACGAAGCATTTCCCGCTCTGTACAGATCTGGGAAAGTCCCGTTCCCACCACCATCACACCGATAAGCTTTTCACCGGTCAGATCGATCCCCTCGGAAAAGATCCCGCCCATGACACAAAGTCCGATGAGGCTCTGCTCACGGTTCTCTGAAAATGCCCCCAGAAACGTTTCTCTCTCTGCCTCCCGCATATGAGACGACTGAACAAAGAGATCTGCCTCCGGCTCCCGCTCCTTCAGCACCTGATAAACCTCCTCCAGATACGCGTAGGACGGGAAAAATACCAGATAATTGCCCTTGTGAATTCCTGACGCCGTCAGGATATAGTCCGCGATCCGCTCATATTCCCGTCGGTTCCGCCGTCTGTAGCGGCTGCTCACATCCCGGCCCACAGCCAGAAACCGTTTCTCCTGCGCAAACGGCGACGGAACATAGACCGCATACTCGTTCTGATTTCCGCACAGCAGCTCCTTATAGTAATTCACCGGAAGCAGCGTTGCAGAAAAGAATACCGTACTCTCTCCCTTCTGGAGACAGAGCCCCAGATTGGCCGCCGGGTTGACACATAACAGACGCAGAAGAAAGGAATCACGGCTGACCGGCTCCGTATAAAGCTTATAGGAATCATCCCACCGGTCATACATCGTTAAAAAGTGCCGGATCGACAGATACAGATTTCCGAAAGTCTCGTTTCCGTCCATGACACGAAACTCCTCCTGAAACTTCTCCATCTCGCTGAAGGCCGCTGCCAGCGCAATCGCAAAGGTTCCCAGATTCTCCCGTTCCATGGGCCCGTCACTCTCCCGCTTCATCTCCAGTAACAGCCGGTTGCAGCGGGAAAGCTTCCGTTCCAGTGCCGGGCTGTACGGCTTCACCAGCAGGCGGACCGCCAGAAAATCCTCTTTGTAAAGGGACGCACTGTACATCTCTCTGGCCCGGTCCGGCAGGTTATGCGCCTCGTCCACCAGAAACAGATAGCTTCCGTCATTTCCGTCGGCAAAATACCGCTTCAGCTGGACATTGGGATCAAACACGTAATTATAATCACAGATCACCACATCGACCCAGTCGCTTAAATCCAGGGAAAACTCATATGGACAGACATGATACTGTTTTGCCCACGCAAGGATCTCCTCCCTGCCGGCTGACTGGTGTGTATGGATATAATCAAAGACCGCTTCATTGACTCTGGAAAAATGACCCCTGGCATAGGAGCAGGCCTCCGGATTGCACTCCGGCTTCTGATCCTCACCGGCCATGGGGCAGAGCTTTTCCTTTGCCGTCAGCGTGATGGCGGATGCCCGCAGTCCATGCGCCCGCAGCGTCTCCATACCCTCCTCCGCCACCGTTCTTGTAATGGTCTTGGCCGTCAGATAAAAGATCTTCTCCTCCAGCCCTTCTTCCACTGCCTTCACCGCCGGAAACAGCACCGCCATGGTCTTTCCGATGCCGGTGGGTGCCTGAATAAACAGGGTTTTCTTTTTCTCCATGGCCCGGTACGCCGTCACCGCCAGATCCCGCTGGCCGGGCCGGTATTCAAAGGGAAATTCCAGATCACGGATCGATGCATTACGCTCCATGCGGTGCTGATACAGAAATCGTGCCCACATACCGTACTGCTCTGCCAGACCGCGGACATAGCTTCTGATCTCCTCCGCCGACAGCACCTCCCGGAACCGCCGGAGCTCCTCCGTCTCCATCTGGCAGTAGGTGATCTGAATGATCACAGAATCCGGCCCCGGAGCACCCTGCTCTTCTGTCTGAAACGCCCCGCCTTCCAGCGCCATATAGGCATAACAGACGGCCTGCGCACGGTGAACCGCAAGAGGCTCCTCCAGCCGGCTTAAATCCCAGTAGACGCCTTTGATCTCGTCCACTGCCGGAAGCTTTTCCGCATGGAACAGTCCGTCGGCGCGCCCCTCCAGGGACAGAACGATCTCGTCCAGGACAAACTCCGCCTTTAAGGGGACCTCTGCACGGTAACCGCTCCCCATGGAACGCTGGATCTTCCTGTGGATCCTGGCTCCGGCCGCCATGGCTTCCAGTTCCCGCTTTCCCCTTCTGCGGCTGTCGATATCACCGTCCCGCAGAAGAAATTCCACCAGATTTCTCACCGAAATCCGTATTCGGTTTTCCTCTAATTTTGCCACGGCCTTCCCTCCCCTCTCCGGATCTGATTCAAAGCCACCTTTCGTTTGCAGGCCACAGATCTTTCCCGGACGTTTCTTTACCGCAAAAATACAAAGGGCTGCCTCCCACAGAGACAGCCCGTGCTTCCGTTTTCCATATAGCGATCTTGTATCCTTAACAGGAAAACCGATTCAGTACATGCTCAAAAGCAGAATTCTGCCCGCGGTATTCTACCGTGATCGGCTGTGTAAAATCAAGGCTCATAACACCCAGAATCGATTTTGCATCAACAACCATCCGATTGTAATACATATCAATATCAAAATTACATGCGCTGGCAGCGGAAACCAGTTCCTTTGCCTCTTCCACTTTAGAAATTCTAATCTGCCTCTTGACCATTTCAACCATCCTTTTCCAAAAGCACTTGTGCTTTTTTCTGCTTTACAGGAGTCCCCCCGAAAGATCCTGGAAAGTTTCTATACAACGATTGAAAGTTATATCATGTCTTTTTCCCAATGTCAAGCCATTTCGACGATTTTTCCTGAAATTGGTCTTACCGGTCATCTTACTGGGCATCCGGATGGAAACAGCAGGTGGCATGTACTGCCTCTTTCCACCCGGCATACAGCTTTTTCCGTTTTTCTTCCGTAATCTGCGGCGTAAAGATCCGGTCAGCCTGATAATTTTTCGCCACCTCGTCCTTATCGTCCCAGAAACCGACCGCCAGTCCCGCCAGACATGCTGCCCCGAGAGCTGTAATTTCATTCAGTACCGGCCGCTCCACCGGAACATTTAACAGATCGCTCTGAAACTGCATGAGCAGGTTGTTTGACACAGCTCCGCCATCCACCTTCAGATCCTTCAATTCTATGCCACTGTCCTCCGACATGGCATCAATGATATCTTTTGTCTGATATGCCAGGGACTCCAGCGTTGCCCGCACAAAATGTGCTTTCGTTGTCCCTCTTGTCAGCCCGAACACTGCACCTCTGGCCCGATCCTCCCAGTAAGGCGCTCCCAGTCCCACAAAGGCAGGAACCACATAGACCCCGCCATTATCCTCGGCCATGGCAGCCACCTCTTCACTTTCCGGCGCCGTATGGATCATTTCCAGTCCATCGCGGAGCCACTGGATCGCGCTCCCCGCCACAAAAATGCTTCCCTCCAGGGCATATTCCACCTTTCCGGATGCCCCCCAGGCGATGGTTGTCAGCATACCATGCTCCGAACGAATCGGAGTCTCTCCGGTATTCATAAGCATGAAACAGCCCGTTCCATATGTATTTTTAGCCATGCCCGGCTCAAAGCAGGCATGTCCGAACAGTGCCGCCTGCTGATCCCCGGCGATTCCGGCAATGGGGACCTCGCAGTTAAAAAACAAGGTCGGAGCCGTTTTGGTATAAATACAGGACGAGGGACATACCTCCGGCAGCATGGATTTCGGAATGTCCAGCATAGCCAAAAGCTCATCATCCCATTTCAGATCATAGATATTATACAGCAGCGTTCTGGATGCATTGGAATAATCAGTCACATGGGCCTTCCCGCCGGACAGATTCCATACCAGCCAGGTATCCACCGTGCCGAACAGAAGATCTCCTTTCTCGGCCCGCTCCCTGGCACCCTCTACATGATCCAGGATCCATTTGACCTTTGTGCCGGAGAAATACGGATCGATGAGCAGACCCGTCTTTTCACGGATCATCTGCTCCCTTCCCTGTGCCCGCAGCTCATCACAGATATCCACGGTCTGTCTGGACTGCCATACAATGGCATGATACACCGGGATTCCTGTATGCCGGTCCCAGACCACCGCAGTCTCCCGCTGATTGGTGATCCCGATGGCCTCAACCTGCTCCGGCCCGATCCCCGAATTCATCAGCACCTCCGTCATGACCGCCTGCACACTGAGCCAGATGTCCGTGGCATCATGCTCCACCCATCCTGCCTGCGGAAAATGCTGCGGAAACTCCCGCTGGGCACTTGCCACCAGCTTCAGCTTTTTATCAAACAGGATCGCCCTGCTGCTGGTCGTCCCCTGGTCGATTGCTAAAATATACTTCTCCATGATATTACCCCTCCTGCTGTTCTTTTCTGTATGTATAAGCGGCCTGCCGGTCCGATATGGTCACGGCACAGGCCCCCGCCTGAAAGCACGCTTTGATCTGCTCTGCACTCCGCAGAAGCCCGCCGCACATGATCGGCATCCGGATCTGTTTCTGGATCTCCGGCAGAATTCCACAGGCAATTCCCGGAAGCAGCTCCACATAATCCGGCTCCAGACTCCTGCAAAGCGCGATTCCTCTGGAAAGCGACCTGGAATCGATCAGAAACAGGCGAAACACAGCCAGCTTTTTATTTTTCTTCGCCGTCTCCACCACCTTCGGTCTGGTAGAAATGATCCCGTCTGCTCCCAGTCTCTGGCACGCAAACTCACATCCGGCCTCATCTGCCGAAATCCCCCTCAGAAGCTCCAGATGGAACAGAACTTTTTTCTTCTTTGCATGAGCCGCACGAACCATGTCCTGCAAAAGTGCGATATGGAATTCCATCAGAACGCCCCATGGAAAATCACTTTCCAAAAAAGCCTCAAATTCCTTCATGGTCGAGATGGCAAGCACCACCTGTCTGTTCCAGCTCTCCTGCATATCTGTTTCCTCTTTCCGCTTTCGTCCCTTATTCTGCTTTCTGCTAGACTTCTATGATTTGACCCTTTTCTTTTCTGCTTTTACAACTCTGTCTGCTTCACACTTCTCCCGGCTAAAAGATCTACTCCAAGCCCGCACAAATCTTTTTTTATTATAGCATTAACTGCCACAGGAGCGCAAACCCGAATTTTATGGATCTCCTTCATAACCGGAAAGATCTGAGCCTTCGGGATCGGTGCCGAGGTCACCACCGGCAGCCGGGCAATTCCTGCCCCGGAAAGAGCCACTGTACTGGTCACCATGCGGACCGGTGCTGTCAGCTCTGTCTTCGCATACGCTGCTCCGCGCTTACAGCCGTTTCCACTGATCTGCAGTTCTCCGTCTGCTCCGGTCTCTACCTGAATATGGCAGCTCGCCGGACATACAATACAATCTAACATCTGCTTCATGACGCACCTCCCTCTGTCAGCACAAACGTAAGCGGCAGACTCCTGCTTATCAGCGTTTCCTTTTTAATGGAAACGTTTCCCATAATCGCCGGCTCCAGATACTTTTTCTTCATGGAGGCAATCCTTGTCTCTCCCTGATACACCTCTAAAACAGCTGTTTTCCATGCCTGCCGCACCCGGAATTTAAATGTCAGCTCCCCGCCGCTTTCGAAATCCGCAGTGCAGATCCGCTGAGGAAGGATATAGGAAAGTCCGCCCTCTGCCCGTACAGGAAGCTGGCTTTCCATCACGTTTTTCCCGGATTTCCGTCTCTGTTTCACATATTCTGCCGCCGCCCGGCCAGCTTCCTCTCCCTCCTGGCTCACAAAATCCACCAGATCATGCACATGCAGCACATTGCCGCAGGCAAAAATCCCTTCTGTTTCCGTCTCATACTGCGAGCTGACACACGGCCCCTTTGTCCGCGGATCTAACGAAATGCCTGCCTGCTCCGTCAATCCATTTTCCGGAATCAGTCCTACTGAGAGAAGGAGCGTGTCCGCCTCGAAACGTTTTTCCGTACCGGGAACCGGCTTCCTTGTCTCATCCACCTGAGCGATCACTACAGCCTCCACCCGATCCTCTCCCTCGATCCTTGTAACGGTATGGCTTAGATACAACGGAATCCCGAAATCCTCCAGACACTGGCGGCGATTTCGCGGCAGTCCGTTGGAATAAGGCATGACCTCGGCAACCCCAAGCACCTCCGCGCCTTCCAGGGTCATGCGCCTTGCCATGATCATGCCGATATCACCGCTTCCTAATATAAACACCCGCCGGCCTACCAGATATCCGTCCAGATTCAGATACCTCTGGGCAGTCCCGGCAGTCCAGACTCCGGCCGGACGGTATCCGCAGATGGAAATAGCTCCTGCTGCCCGCTCCCGGCATCCCATGGCAAGAACAATGGCGCCTGCCTGAACGGTCACCAGTCCCTCTTCTTCATTCATATATGTCACGGTCCGATCCGGTCCGATCTCCAGCGCCATCGTCCTTGTCCGGATCGGAATCCCAAGCTTCTCCGCTCTGTCCACATATCGCTCTGCGTAAGCCGGTCCTGTCAGTTCCTCTCCGAAGGTATGAAGCCCGAATCCGTTGTGAATGCACTGTAACAGCACACCGCCCGGCTCTTCGCCCTGCTCCAGCACCAAGATCTCCGTCACCCCCTGCTCCTTTGCTGCAATGGCAGCGGCCAGTCCGGCACTTCCTCCGCCAATGACCACCAGCTCTGCCTGCTTCCGTACGGTTTGTCCTGCCTCTGTTTTCTCATAACCATCCATGCTTCTTTGTTCCAGACTGTTCTGCTTCATGCTTCCACCTCCAGCTTTTCCAGGAATTTCACCTGATCCCGGTCATAAACCACCTGATCTCTTGGGATCCCCAGCTCCTCCGCCAAGATCCGTACGATCTCCGGCTGGCAGAATCCGCCCTGGCATCGTCCCATTCCGGGACGAACCCGCTTCTTCACTCCCTTGATGCTGACTGCTCCCACCGGCTTGCGGATTGCCTCCCGGACCTCGCCCTCGGTAATCCTCTCACAGCGGCAGACAATGCGCCCGTATGAGGGATCCCGTCTGATCAGCTCCTGCTTTTCCTCCAAAGAAAGCTCTGCCATGACCGGTGCTGCTGTTCTCTGCCGATAAGCTTCTTTTTTTCTCCAGCAGAATCCCTCTCCCAGAAGCTCTGTCCGGATCAGCTCTGTCCGGATATAGGAAGCAATCGCCGGTGCCGAAGAAAGTCCCGGTGATTCAATCCCTGCTGCCTGAATAAATCCGGGAACGGCCGGAGATTCCTCCAGGATAAAATCTCCGGTATTGCCTCTGGCGCGGATCCCGGCAAAATTCCGGATTACCTTTCCATACGGAACATTTTTTACTACACGGGAAAGCTGTTCCCGCACAAAGGCCAGCCCCTCCGGCGTGTTATCCCGTCCTTCCCGATTCTCTATGTCTCTGGAATCAGGTCCCAGAAGTACATTTCCATGAACCGTCGGCACCGCCAGAACCCCTTTTCCCATGACTCCCGGAACAGGATAGATCACCCGGCTCACAAAGGGCTCCTCCATCTGATCCAGTACAAAGTATTCTCCCCGTCTTGGAGTAATGGAAAGCGGCTCTTCCGTTCCCCGAAGCCGTCCCTCCGGGTCTGCCATCCGTCCCACCAGATCTCCGTAAACGCCTGCCGCATTGACAATGATCCTGCTCTCAAAGACAGCTCCTCCTGCCGTCTTTATCCGAAACCCTTCCGCAGTCTTTTCAATCCCGCTCACCTCGCTGTTTCGGAAAAACTCTGTTCCGTTTAATACGGCCTCCTCCAGAAGTGCCTCTGCCAGCTCCCACGGCCCCACCACCGCTGTATCCGGAAGATACAGCGCCATGGTAACGGAATCTGCCAGGTTCGGCTCCATAGACTTTGCTGTTTTTCCGCTGAGAAGCTGTGCCTGCACGCCACGTTCTGCCGCACGTTCATAAAGCTCCTGCAAAATCCTCTCCTCTTCTGCTCCGGAGGCCACAGTAAAGGAGCCCGTCTTCCGATACGGCACATGAAGCCGTTCACAGATTGCCTCATACTGCCTGCTTCCCTCCAGGTTCAGCCTTGCCTTTAAGGTTCCGTCCTCCGGATCATTTCCGGCATGGATAATGGCACTGTTCGCCATCGTCGATCCGCATGCCACATCATTCTCCCGCTCCAGAACCGCTGTCTTCAGCTCATATTCTGACAACTCATGAGCCAGGAAACAGCCTGTGATCCCTGCCCCGATAATCAATACATCAAACATACCCTTTTCCTCCTGTAAACCC
>CAKRJM010000010.1 GCA_934351765.1 uncultured Lachnospiraceae bacterium
GTCTAACCCATAGCTATATCATAGCGGATTACTGGGGATTTGTATAGTAGTTTAAATGAGAAAAAACCTCGTTAGTTTTAACTAACGAGGTTTTTTCTGTACTTTTTTTGTATTTCTGATCCTCAGACAATGCCAGACAACCCGAAACCGAGCTGCTCCGGCACTGCCAGTATGCCTGATCCGCTAAAAGCTCCGAAGCTTATCCGTTCCATCATCTCCGGTATTCTCGATCTTCCGGATCTCCACATCATATTCATAGGAATCACTGACCTTAATATGAACCCGGTCGCCGACCTTATGCCCCAGGATTGCCCGTCCAATGGGGGATTCCGTGCTGATATAGTTATTCAGGGAATTGCCCCGCACGGAGGTCACCAGCTTGTAAACCTCTTCCTCGTCATCATCCTCGCAGTACAGCGTCACCGTATTGTTGAGGCCGACCTCATCTGCCCTGGAGGTATCTGAAACGACCACCGAGTTCTTCAGCATACGCTCCAGATAGCGGATCCGGCTCTCATTCTGGTTCTTATCCTTTTTTGCCGCATAATACTCGAAATTCTCACTGAGATCGCCCTGGGCCCTGGCTTCCTTTACCGCCTCCAGTGCCTCCCTCCGGACTACCAGCTTCCGGTATTCAATCTCATCCTTGATCCGTTTTACATCCTTCTGCGTTAATTGATTTCTCACTGCTGATCCTTTCCTTCTCCGTCTGCCGACATTTTTTATACGCTTTGATTTCCGGAATGGTTGTCTTTTCCCTCCATTCAGAGCCTGTGATCCTGCGTTTTTAACGCACCATATCTCTGGTGATCTCCTTTAAGGAGGATGCACCGCACATGGACATGGTATCGGCAAGCTCAGCGCCCAGCTTTTCGGTATAAGCACTCACGCCCTCTGCTCCGCCGCCGTAAACGGCCGTCACATACGGTCTTGCAATAATAACCGCATCCGCACCAAGCGCAAGGGCCTTGAATACATCGGTACCGCTGCGCAGGCCGCCGTCCACAAAGATCTTCATGGAGCCGTCCACAGCCTTTACGATCTCCTCCAGCACCTCTGCCGTTGCCGCACACTGATCCTGCACCCGTCCGCCGTGGTTGGATATCACAATGGCTGAAGCGCCGGCCTCCTTTGCCTTCATGGCACCACGGACCGTCATGATACCTTTTACGATAAACGGAACCTCGCCGCAGGATTCCACGATGGCGCGAAGCTCCTCCACCGACTTTCTTCCAGCCGGAGGCGTCATATTCTTTAAAAAGGGAAGTCCGGCCGCATCAACGTCCATGGCCACGGCAAAGGCTCCGGCTTCTTTTACAAGCGCCAGTTTTTCATTAATGGTGGCCAGATTCCAAGGCTTTACCGTAGGAATTCCCAGGCCGCCTGCCTTTTTGACAGCCGCTGCAGCTCCGGCCATAACCGCCGGATTTGTTCCGTCTCCGGTAAAGGCCGCGATCCCTGCTTCTGCACAGGCAGACACCAGAACCTCATTATAGCTCTCATCGTTGTATTTGTCGCCGTAATGGAGATTTACCGCACCCACAGGCCCGGCAAAGATCGGATATTTAAACGTTTTTCCGAACAGCTCCAGGCTGGTATCTACCGGCTCATTGGCACATAGAGTGTCCATCTGGACGCGGATTTCCTGCCACTTGTCATAGTTGCGAATTGCCGTGTCTCCGACACCCTTCGCTCCCGGTCCGGGAACCTGATTTTTACATGCCCGGCCATTGCATACGGGACAGACCTTGCAGTATTTCCCGATACAGGGTCTTGCATTTTCTAAAATTTCCTGATAAGTCACGTCTTTTTCCTCCTCTTTTCATTCAGAACGTTGTAAACAATTCCTAATTGCCGCTTCCAACGCTTCTTCCGTCTCCACAATCACCAATGCGTCAGAACCTCCCTCTGGCATGGGCTTTTTCCTCCGGTTGAACCAGATTCCCTGCCATCCGGCCTCCATAGCTCCGCAGATGTCGCTTTTATAGTTGTCTCCGACCATGATACAGTCCTCCGGGCCAAGTCCCATGACGGTCTCCGCGATCCGGAAGATCCCGGTCTCCGGCTTCATGACACCGACAGCTCCGGAAATCACCACGTTTTCCTCCGGAATCCAGGACTCCAGTCCCAGCGCATGAATTTTCATCTTCTGATGGGACTCCGGCCCGTTTGTGATGACTCCCATAGGCACGTCTGCGGCCTTGCAGTGTGCAAGAAGCCCCTTCATGCGTTCAGACAGCCGGATCTGCCCCTGTGCCGCCTCATAGGCCTTCTGGAAGCGGTCTGCCTGCTCCCCGCCGGCTTCGATGCCACAGTCTGCCATGGCACGGGTAAACCGCAGGATTCTGGAATCGTACAGGCTCATTTCGCCCCTCTGGCTGGCCTCAAATACCTCATCGCCCCGAAAACGAAACTGTTTATAGGCCGCCTCCGAATCCTCCAGACGGATTCCTATGACGCCTTCACAGGCATCCCGAAACGGGATCATCAAATCGTAAAGGGTATCGTCCAGATCCCAGATCAATGCTTTCATAAGGGTTCCTCCTCTGTAATTGCTTGCTTTAGTATAGCACAGAGCGGACGGGATTGTCTACTTGCTGGCCGCCACGCGACTGTTTCCGTTTTCTAATCCGATACCGGCGTTTCTGGCGGGAGTCAAGTTGCGTTTCCTGCGAATCTCCATGCGCTGATTCACCGCCATTCGCGCTGGAACTCGCCCTGCGGGCTCAGACAAAGGCGCTCGGTGGCGGTTGCTTGCCTGGAGATTCCCGACGGAAGCCTCACATACTCCCTTCCGAAATCGCCGGTATCTCCTTCTGTTCCCGCAACCTGATTTTCTCCATACATACAGTTATTGCCGCCTGGGATAATCGCGCCCGCGGATCCACTGCCCAGGCCAGACAGAGGCAACTCATATATGTGCCGGATGGCTGGCCTGGGTGGACCGCGGACAGTTCATGTACTATAAGACGCAAAAGAAGCTCCTCTGCGGATAAATCCGCGAGGAGCTTTTTTACGTTTTGCACGGCTTGCAGCTTATACCAATTCGATAAGCACTTCCATAGCGCCATCGCCTTTTCTCTGACCGATCTTTACGATTCTGGTGTAGCCACCCTTACGATCAACATACTTGGGAGCGATCTCATCAAAGAGCTTCTTGGGCATGTCGATGGATTTGGTGTTCTTCTTGCGGCCGGCAACTGTGGTGGGAACCTCTGTTACAGGGTAAAGAACCTCGAGCATCTTACGGCGAGCATGAAGTCTGCTGGGCTTATCCTTCTGGATGGTCTTCTGAACTTCATCATAAACGGTAACTTTCTTTCCGTCTACAACTTCCTTTACTCTCTTGCCGTCGCTGTCTTTTCTGGCAACCTTAGCGGTTACGGTAACTTCTTCAAAATTATCCTTTTCCTTTACAGCCAGAGCGATCAGGCCTTCAGCGATCTTGCGGATCTCTTTTGCCTTAGCTTCCGTAGTACGGATCTTGCCGTTGTATAAAAGGTTTGTAACCTGGTTTCTCAGTAATGCTTTTCTCTGGCTGGAAGTTCTTCCAAGCTTTCTATAACCTGCCATGATATATTATTCCTCCATTTGTGGAACAGGCGGCCACGCATCTTCGGTCTTACTGACCGCCTGCTTTCAATCCATAAATTGTCTAGTATTATTCGTCACTGGGATTCAGCTCCAGACCAAGCTCCTTGAGCTTAGCGAGAACTTCTTCCAGGGACTTCCGGCCCAGGTTTCTGACTTTCATCATATCCTCGGAGGTACGGTTGGTCAATTCCTCAACGGTATTGATTCCGGCTCTCTTCAGACAGTTATAGGAACGAACAGAGAGCTCAAGCTCATCAATGTTCATTTCCAGCACCTTTTCTTTTTCATTGTCTTCCTTCTCTACCATAACCTCTGCAGTCTTGGCATTCTCGGAAAGATCAATAAACAGATTCAGATGCTCGCTCAGTACCTTAGCCGCAAGGCTTACCGCCTCGTCGGGAGCCAGGGTTCCGTTGGTGTATACGTCCAGAGTCAGCTTATCGAAATCGGTAATCTGACCAACACGGGTATTCTCCACCGCCAGATTTACACGCTCAATAGGTGTGTAAATGGAATCAATGGCGATCACACCGATGGGAAGATCCTCGCTCTTATTCTTATCTGCGCTCACATAGCCGCGTCCCTTTGTAATGGTCAGCTCCATGCTGAGCTTGCAGTCACTGCCGCCGCTTAACGTAGCAATGACCTGATCAGGGTTGATGATCTCAATATCCTGATCTGCCCGAATATCAGCACCAGTTACAACGCCCTCCCCCTGGAACTCGATATAAGCCACCTTGGGTTCGTTGGTCTCACTGTTGTTCTTGATTGCCAGGCTCTTTAAGTTCATAATGATCTCAGTTACATCCTCTTTAACTCCGGGGATAGAACTGAATTCATGGAGAACGCCGTCGATCTTTACCTGGCTGATTGCTGCGCCGGGCAGGGAGGAAAGCATGATACGGCGAAGGCTGTTGCCCAGAGTCGTACCATAGCCTCTCTCCAGAGGTTCAACGACAAATCTTCCATACTTTTTATCTTCTGAAATCTCTGCTATTTCGATATTGGGTTTTTCAAAATCGAACATGAACTAAGCCCTCCTTATGGGTGTAGGGCCGAAAAAGATTCGGACACTCCTAACTCTCACGGATTATTTGGAGTACAGCTCGACGATCAGCATCTCGTCTACCGGAACATCGATCATCTCTCTTGTGGGGAGCTGCTTTACGGTTGCGGAGAGGTTCTCCTGATCAACGTCCAGCCACTCGGGTACAAGTCTTCCGCCTGTCACTTCCAGAACATCCTTGTATCTCTGGGAATCTTTTACTTTCTCTTTGATGGTGACAACGTCGCCAGCCTTTACAAGGTAAGAAGGAATGTTTACACACTTGCCGTTTACTAAAACGTGCTTATGGTCAACGATCTGTCTTGTCTCTTTTCTTGTACGGCCAAAACCGGCTCTGAAGAGAACGTTGTCCAGTCTGGACTCCAGCATGATCATGAGATTCTCACCAACCATACCGCTCATTCTCTCAGCCTTTGCATAATAATTTCTGAAAGGTTTCTCTAATACACCATAGATGAACTTGGCCTTCTGCTTTTCACGAAGCTGTAAGCCGTACTCGCTCATCTTTCTGTTGGCTCTCTTTAACTCTCTGTTGGATTTCTTATCGATTCCTAAATAAATCGGGTCAAGTCCTAAAGACCTGCATCTTTTAAGAACAGGAACTCTATCTACTGCCACTTTTCTTACCTCCTAATTAAACTCTTCTACGCTTGGGTGGACGGCATCCGTTGTGAGGAACCGGGGTTACATCCTTGATGCTGGTAACTTCAAGGCCACATGCCTGCAGAGCACGGATCGCAGCCTCACGTCCTGAACCAGGACCCTTAACCATAACATCTACGGACTTCAGCCCATGTACTAACGCTGCCTTCGTAGCAGTTTCTGCAGCCATCTGTGCTGCATAGGGAGTAGATTTCCTTGAACCTCTAAATCCCAGACCGCCTGCACTTGCCCATGACAGAGCATTGCCCTGTGTATCTGTTAACGTTACAATGGTATTGTTAAAAGATGACTGGATGTGCGCTTGTCCGCGTTCAACGTTTTTCTTAACACGCTTTTTTGTCACTTTTTTTACAGTGGACACTTTTTTAGCCATTTTAAACTAACCTACTTTCTTGTTGATGTTTACCTGTTACTTAATATGCAGGGTGCGCGCATTGGGTTGATACGATTGCAATTACCTGCATTACCTGAAGCTCAAGAATTATTTCTTCTTATTTGCTACAGTCTTCTTGGGGCCTTTTCTTGTTCTTGCATTGGTCTTTGTCTTCTGACCACGAACAGGCAGACCTCTTCTGTGACGAATACCTCTGTAGCAGCCAATTTCCTGTAATCTCTTGATATTCATTGCCACTTCACGGCGGAGATCACCTTCTACTAACTGATGATCAGCCTCGATGGCAGCTGCGATTCTCTTAACCTCATCATCGGTAAGATCACGCACACGGGTATCAGGATTTACATTGGCTTCCTTGAGGAGACGGTTGGAGCTAGCCCTACCGATTCCATAGATATAAGTCAATCCGATTTCAACGCGCTTTTCTCTAGGTAAATCGACACCTGAAATACGAGCCATGTGTATTGTACCTCCATAATTATTTGTGTTTCTGTTTGCATTTTTTGTATTTGTAATCATTATGAACAACTCTGCCTGGTGTGTTCACAATGCAGCCGCATGAATCAAGCACAGTATCGTGCCATTGGTTTTACAGCGCAATTAACCCTGACGCTGTTTGTGCTTCGGATTCTCGCAGATGATCCGAATGCTGCCTTTTCTCTTAATAACCTTGCATTTCTCGCAGATCGGTTTTACAGAAGATCTAACTTTCACTGGTATACACTCCTTTCCCAAAAAAGTCCGCATATTATTATAGCACCTGTTTTCAATAAAAGCAAGCGCATTTTATGGGATTTCTTCCGGTTTCTTCTTGTTATTTGTCTCTCCAGATGATCCGTCCCTTTGAAAGATCATAGGGGGAAAGCTCCAGGGTAACCTTGTCTCCGGGAAGAATCCGGATATAATTCATACGGAGTTTCCCGCTGATGTGAGCCAGTACCTGGTGCCCGTTTTCCAGTTCAACCTGGAACATGGCATTGGGCAGCTTTTCAACTACAGTTCCTTCGATTTCAATTACGTCACTTTTGGACATCCCGTTACCTCCTACTTGGTGGGGACCTTGGCCGCTTGCAGCTTGAGGGCCCGTTTTACTTCTTCATTCCGTTCCGGTCTTCCCTTGGGAAATTCCCCCTGTGCATGGAGGAGTACAAGATGCTTCCTGCTTTTCCGCTTGGGCTTTTCAAGTGTTTTGTACTTTCCGTCTGCCAGTAAGAACCGATCGCCCTCCTGGCCGATGATCACATACATCGTATCCTTGTCATGACCGGCTGTCGAAACAGCAAATCCGCCGATGTTATTCTCCATGGCCGGACCTCTACAGTGACAGGACTTCCGGCTCACCTTCGGTGATGAGGATCGTGTTCTCATAATGGGAGGCCAGTGAACCGTCCTCGGTAACGACCGTCCAGTCGTCATCGCTCCAGGCCACATCATACCGTCCCAGTGTGATCATGGGTTCAATCGCCAGTGTCATTCCGGCGCGGAGCTTGATTCCCCGTCTTCCCATATCGAAGTTCGGAATTTCCGGTGCTTCATGCATTTCCGTACCGATTCCATGGCCAACCAGATCTCTTACGACACCGTAGCCGAATGATTCGCAGTATTTCTGGATCGCGGTTCCGATGTCATTTAAGTGATTCCCTGCCTTCGCAAACTTGATCCCCTCAAAAAAGCTCTGCTCGGTAACCTCCATCAGCTTCTTTGCATCCGCAGATACTTCTCCGATTCCATACGTGCGGGCTGCATCTGACTGATAGCCCTTATAGATCAGACCGGTATCCAGGCTTACAATATCGCCGTCATGGAGCACCCGGTCTCTTCTGGGGATTCCATGGACAACCTCATCGTTGATGGATACACACACCGATGCAGGAAATCCCTCATAATTCAGGAACGACGGGATACAGCCGTAGCTTCGGATAATCTCTTCGCAGATCTTATCGACTTCCTTTGTCGTCATTCCAGCATGGAGTTCTTTCGCAAGTTCCACATGGGTCCTGGCAAGGAGCCGTCCGGCTTCTCTCATCAATTCGATTTCTCTTTCTGATTTGATGGTAACTGCCACTTCTACTCTCCTAAAATGTTGCAGATGTCCGCAAAGACATCTTCCATGTCCATAGTGCCGTCTACTTCCTTTAAGCTTCCTTTTGCTCCATAATACTCGATCAGGGGCTGAGTCTGCTCATGGTATACGGAAAGCCGCTTTGTTACTGTTTCCGGTTTATCATCATCCCGGAGGATCAGTTTCTCGCCGCAGCGGTCACATACACCCTCAAGCCTAGTCGGAGCATGAACAACATGATACGTTGCACCACAGCCGACACATGCCCGTCTGCCGGACATTCTCCGGACGATGTTCTCATCAGGCACTTCTACGTTGATCGCACAATCAATCTTCTGTCCCATGGATGCCAGCACACTGTCCAGGCTTTCTGCCTGGGGAATGGTTCTCGGAAATCCGTCAAGGACATATCCCTTTTCGCAATCAGGCTGTTTTACCCTGTCAGCCACCAGATCTACAACCAGTTCATCGGGAACCAGGGCTCCCTGATCCATATAAGCCTTTGCCTTTTTGCCAAGCTCCGTACCGTTTTTGATGTTGGCGCGGAAGATGTCGCCTGTGGAAATATGAGGAATCCCGTACTTGTCGGCAATTTTCTTTGCCTGGGTTCCCTTTCCTGCTCCCGGCGCTCCCAGCATAATGATCTTCATGTCATTTCCTCCTGTAACGGAATAGGAATCACTGCTAAAGTCCAGGACACCGGCAGAAGACAATGCTCCTGCCGGGACTGTTCTTTTGTACTGAGATTAGTCGTTTAAGAAGCCCTTGTAGTATCTCACAAGCATAAGAGATTCTACCTGCTTCAGTGTCTCCAGAATTACACCGACGATAATGATGATCGATGTTCCTCCGAAGGAAAGCGAGCCGATATTAAAGAGGCCCGAGCACAGGATCGGGATCACTGCAACGATGATCAGGCCTGCGGCACCAATAAATACGATGTAGTTCAGGATCCTGTTTAAATAATCAGAAGTGGGACGGCCCGGACGGATACCGGGGATAAATCCACCCTGCTTCTTCATGTTATCTGCAATCTCGATCGGATTGAAGGTGATCGAGGTGTAGAAATAAGCAAATGCCACGATCAGTACGATGTAAACCAGAAGTCCGATGCTTAAGATCGGATCAGACGGCTTGCACCAGTTGGAGGAGGAAAGTCCTAAAAGGATCCGTCCGCCGACAGTGGAATAATCCACATTAAAGAACTGGGCGATCACCACCGGGAAACTCATCAGAGAGGATGCAAAGATGACCGGGATCACACCTGCGGTGTTGACCTTTAACGGAATATTGCTGGACTGTCCGCCGTAAAGCTTTCTGCCCTGCATTTTCTTTGCATACTGAACCGGGATCCGTCTCTCACCATCCTGAAGAACAACAACAAAGCAAACCATTGCCAGGATCACTGCAAGAATGATCACCAGGGAAAGAGCTCCCTTTGCAATGGAGCTGCCCTTGATGAAACGATCGTAAAGCGTTACAAAATCGTTGGGCAGGCCGGATAAGATGTTGATCAGAAGGACAATGGAAATACCGTTTCCGATTCCCTTATCTGTGATCCGCTCACCAAGCCACATCAGCATTGCACTGCCGGCGGTCATGGTTACGATCACGATGATCACATTGTACCAGGTGAAGTTTACCAGCAGACCGGAACGGCCGAAGCCGATGGTCATTGCGGTAGACTCGATCAGAGCCAGGCCGATAGTCACATAACGGGTCAGCTTGGCAATGAACTTTCTTCCCTCTTCACCCTCCTTCTGGATCTCTTCCAGCTTCGGAATTGCAATCGTCAGAAGCTGAATGATAATGGAGGATGTAATGTAGGGGGTAATGCTTAACGCGAACACAGAAAGCTGTGTAAAGGAGCCGCCGGTCATGGCGTCAAAGAAATTGAACGCCGTACCGGACTGGCTTGCAAACCAAGTAGCAAAATATGTCGTATTAACACCCGGAATCGGGAGCTGAGCTCCGATTCGCACAACAATCAGAATGAGGAACGTGTAGATGATTCTTTTCCGTACTTCCTTGATCTTAAATGCGTTTGTGAGTGTCTTCCACATATTAGATCACCTCTGCTTTTCCACCAGCAGCTTCAATCTTTGCTTTTGCGCCCTCACTGAAAGCGTTTACCTGAACCGTAAGCTTTTTGGTTAATTCACCGTTGCCAAGAATCTTGACACCATCTCTGGGGTTCTTGATCACACCGCATTCCTTCAGCATTTCTACTGTTACAACGGTATCGTTATCGAATCTCTCGAGAACATCAACGTTAATGCCTACGATTACCTTGGAATTTCTGTTCGTGAAGCCTCTCTTAGGGAGTCTTCTGTATAAAGGCATCTGACCACCTTCAAAACCGGGTCTGGGAGCACCGGAACGTGCCTTCTGACCCTTATGTCCCTTACCAGCAGTCTTGCCGTTTCCTGAACCGTGTCCACGGCCTCTTCTGAAAGCATCGCTGTGCTTAGAGCCTTCAGCAGGTCTTAAGTTTGATAACTCCATCTTGTGCACCTCCTCCTGTTAGATTTCTTCTACCTTCACCAGATGCTTAACCTGCCAGATCATACCTCTGACAGCTTCGTTGTCGGGAAGCTCTGTTGTCTTGTGCAGCTTGGTAAGGCCAAGAGCCTCAACAGTTTTTTTATGCTTCGGAACAGCACCGATGGGAGATTTTACCAGTGTTACCTTTAATTTCTCTGCCATTTTCGTTTCCTCCTTTAGCCGATCAGCTCTTCAACCGATTTGCCGCGCTTCTTGGCAACTTCTTCGGGTGTCTTCAGAGCCTTCAGGCCCTCCAGGGTTGCGAGAACAACGTTCTGCTTGTTGTTGGAACCCAGGGACTTTGTTCTGATGTTCTTAATGCCAGCCATCTCCAGCACGCTACGAGCGGGGCCGCCGGCGATAACACCAGTACCTTCGGGAGCTTTCTTGAGAAGTACGCAGGCACTTCCGAATTTTCCGATGAAGTCATGGGGAATGCTTCTGTTTTCGTCTACGGGGATCTCGATCATGTTCTTTACTGCAGCTTCCTTACCCTTGCGGATTGCTTCCGGAATTTCAGCAGCCTTGCCCATGCCTGCTCCCACATGTCCGTTGCCGTCACCAACAACTACCAGTGCGGTAAAACGCATTGTACGTCCGCCCTTAACAGTCTTGGATACACGCTTGATGGCAACTACTTTATCTGTCAGCTCTAACTGGCTGGCATCAATAATGGTACGTTTCATGTGTGTATTCTCCTCCTCAATTAGAATTCAAGGCCAGCTTCACGAGCCGCCTCAGCCAACGCCTGAATCTTACCCTGGTAAATGAATCCTCCACGGTCAAATACAACTGTGGTGATACCCTTTTCCAGAGCTTTCTTTGCGATTACAGTTCCAAGATGAGCAGCAGCTTCCACATTGTTGGTCTTGGTAAGCTCAGCCTTTACATCCTTCTGTAATGTAGAGGCAGATACTAACGTATTACCAACTGTATCATCAATGATCTGAGCATACATGTGATTGTTGCTTCTGAACACAGCAAGACGAGGTCTTTCAGCTGTGCCGGTGAAACGATTACGGATTCTTCTATGTTTGCTGCGACGGATTTCCGTCTTTGATTCCTTGCTAATCATTCTTGTCACTCCTCCTATCTATTATTTCTTACCTGTCTTGCCGACCTTACGTCTGATTACCTCATCAGCATACTTGATGCCCTTGCCCTTATAAGGCTCAGGACGTCTCTTATCTCTGATCTCGGCAGCGTACTGGCCAACCTTCTCTTTGTCGATACCCTTGATGACAATCTTGTTCTGGCCGTCAACTACGGACTCAAGACCTTCGGGATCTTCCATTTCAACAGGATGGGAGTAACCCAGGGACAGAACCAGCTTCTTGCCCTGCTTCTGAGCTTTGTAACCAACACCGTTTACCTCAAGGACCTTCTCGTATCCTTCGGTAACACCGTGAACCATGTTGTTTAACAGGCTTCTGGTTAAGCCGTGTAAGGACTTCATCTTCTTTAAGTCGTTGGGTCTGGTAACTACGATATGACCATCCTCCAGCTTGATATCCATCTCAGCAGGGAGAACTCTCTCCAGTGTTCCCTTGGGACCCTTAACGGTTACTTTGTTATTTTCTGCAATATCAACTGTTACACCAGCCGGTACCGCGATTGGCATTCTACCTATACGTGACATGCCCGTACCTCCTTAAATAAATTAGTTAATAGTTTCTGTTAATCGCGCGAGCAGGCGGCCCGGATAAGCCGTTCACTCTTCACTATCAACATGAAGCAAAAGTGCCTGTCAGCTCGGACTCGCTAAGTGCCTGGGGTTTCTTCCCTCAACTAAGCTCAAGCTTCGGCTTCGCCTTGCTTTCGCTAAGGTTCGGGAAGGGCTTTCGCACTAACCTCATTCATCGCCTATCGGCTCGAATTCGCTAAGTGCTCAATGCCTACCATACAAATGCGAGAACCTCTCCGCCTACGCCCTGTACTCTTGCTTCTTTATCAGTCATCACACCTTTGTTGGTGGAAATGATTGCGATGCCGAGACCACCCAGTACCTTGGGAAGCTCTTCCTTGCCTGCGTATACACGAAGACCCGGCTTGGAGATTCTCTTCAGACCGGTGATGATCTTCTCGTTCTTATCTGCGCCATACTTTAAAGTAGCGCGGATTGTCTTGAAAGCGCCGTCCTCAACGAGGTCATACTTTGCAAGGTATCCCTCATCTACCAGAATGTTTGCAATTGCAAGCTTCATCTTGGATGCGGGGATATCTACTGTATCATGTTTCGCAGTATTTGCATTACGGATTCTTGTAAGCATATCTGCAATAGGGTCGCTCATCGTCATTGTTTTTCTCCTTTATATGATCAACGAAAACTTGTTGAAAATGGTTCATGCCGGGGCCGGAATCCCGACCGCCGAACCCAGTCAAATCCCCGGACGGGGATTGAGAGGGATTGTTTATAAATTCAGGTTAGCTGTCTGCGGCTCGAACTCGCTAAGTGTCTGGGGTTTCTTCCCTCAACTAAGCTCAGCCTGCGCCTTACGGCTTGACTTCGCTAAGGTTCGGGAAGGGCTTTCGCACTAACCTCGTTCATCGCCTGCGGCTCGAACTCGCTAAGTGTCTGGGGTTTCTTCCCTCAACTAAGCTCAGCCTGCGCCTTGCGGCTTGACTTCGCTAAGGTTCGGGAAGGGCTTTCGCACTAAGTTCGTTCATCGCCTGCGGCTCGAACTCGCTAAGTGTCTGGGGTTTCTTCCCTCAACTAAGCTCAGCCTGCGCCTTACGGCTTGACTTCGCTAAGGTTCGGGAAGGGCTTTCGCACTAACCTCGTTCATCGCCTGCGGCTCGAACTCGCTAAGTGCTCAATGCCTACCAGCTGGCTTTCTTTACGCCGGGGATTTCGCCCTTGTATGCTAATTCACGGAAGCAGATTCTGCAGATTCCGTATTTTCTAAGGTAAGCATGGGGACGTCCGCAGATACGGCAGCGGCTGTACTCTCTGGTGGAGAACTTCGCCGGTCTCTGCTGCTTAATCTTCATTGAAGTTTTAGCCATTTGATTTTCCTCCTATTATTTTGCAAAAGGCATATTGAATAATCTTAACAGTTCACGGGCTTCTTCATCGGTCTTTGCTGTTGTAACAAAGATGATGTCCATACCTCTTACCTTGTCAACCTTATCATATTCAATCTCAGGGAAAATCAGCTGTTCCTTGATACCTAAAGCGTAGTTTCCTCTGCCGTCGAAGGCGTTGGGGTTTACGCCGCGGAAGTCACGTACACGGGGCAGAGCCAGGTTTACGAGACGATCAAGAAACTCATACATCTTCTCACCGCGAAGGGTTGTCTTGCAGCCGATTGCCATACCCTCTCTGATCTTGAAGTTTGCAACAGACTTCTTAGCCTTTGTCAGGACTGCCTTCTGGCCGGTGATGGTTTCCATATCCTTAACGGCTGTGTCAAGAACCTTTGCGTTCTCCTTTGCTTCGCCGACACCCATGTTGATGACGATCTTCTCAAGCTTCGGGATCTCCATAACGTTCTTATAGCCGAATTTCTTCATCATAGCGTCTTTGATCTCGCTGTTGTATAATTCCTTTAATCTAGCCAACTTTTCTGACCTCCTTTCCGTGATTAGTCGATTACCTTACCTGTGGACTTTGCAACACGAACCTTCTTCCCGTTCTCTACGGAGAAGCCTACTCTTGTTGCCTTGCCGTCTACCAGGAGCATTACGTTGGAAGCATCGATTGCGCCCTCTACGTTCACGATACCGCCCTGCTGATTCTGAGCGCTGGGCTTCGTGTGCTTTGTCAGCATGTTGATTCCCTCAACGACTACGCGGCCGTTCTCGTGATCAACCTTAACAACCTTGCCTTCCTTATCCTTATCTTTACCGGCGATCACTTTTACCATATCGCCTTTTTTAATTTTCATGGTTGCCATCCTTAAGTCCCTCCTTACAGTACTTCGGGAGCCAGGGAAACGATCTTCATGAACTGTTTCTCTCTCAGCTCTCTTGCAACAGGCCCGAAAATACGGGTTCCTCTGGGGGTCTTGTCATCTCTGATGATGACAGCAGCGTTCTCGTCGAAACGAATATAGGAACCGTCCTTACGGCGGGTGCTATTTACAGTACGTACAACAACGGCCTTTACCACATCGCCCTTCTTTACAACGCCGCCTGGTGTGGCGTCTTTAACGGAAGCAACGATAACATCGCCGATGTTTGCATATCTTCTGGTAGAGCCACCCATAACACGGATGCAAAGGAGCTCTTTGGCACCGGTGTTGTCGGCCACCTTCAGTCTTGTTTCCTGCTGAATCATGTTATTTCTCCTTTCAGTCGAATGAAAAGCTTATTTCGCCTTTTCAATGATCTCGACAAGTCTCCATCTCTTATCCTTGGATAAAGGTCTTGTTTCCATTACTTTTACAGTATCGCCGATACCACACTCGTTCTTTTCGTCATGTGCTTTCAGCTTGTAAGTTCTCTTAACGATCTTGCCGTATAAAGGATGTTTTACATGGTCCTCGATTGCAACTACGACAGTCTTATCCATCTTGTCGCTTACAACCTTACCGGTACGAGTCTTTCTTAAATTTCTTTCCACGGATTTTTCTCCTTTCATAGCGCTTATGACTACTCAGCAGCCTTTGCGGTAATCACGGTCTGAATCCTGGCGATGTTCTTGCGAACCTCTTTGATTCTGCTTGTGTTATCCAGCTGGTTGGTTGCATTCTGAAATCTCAGGTTGAAAAGTTCCTTTTTAGCAGCTACTAATTCTTCGTTTAATTCTGCAGCTGATTTTGTCTTCAAATCTTCTACATACTTATTAATTTTCACTGTTATCACCGCCTTCTAAGTCTGCGCGAGAAACGATTTTACATTTTACTGGCAGCTTGTGCATAGCAAGACGTAATGCTTCTCTGGCTGTTTCCTCGGGTACACCTGCGATCTCAAACATTACACGGCCGGGCTTAACAACTGCTACCCAGTATTCCAGAGATCCTTTACCAGAACCCATACGGGTTTCAGCCGGTTTCGTAGTTACGGGCTTATCGGGGAAAATCTTGATCCAAACCTTACCGCCACGCTTGATGTATCTTGTCATAGCAATACGGGCAGCCTCGATCTGATTGGATCTGATCCATGCGGGCTCAGTTGCAACAAGACCAAACTCACCATTGCTGATTCTGTTGCCTCTCATGGCCTTTCCAGCCATGGTTCCGCGGAACTGTTTACGACGTTTAACTCTCTTGGGCATTAACATTATTTAGCTCCTCCTTCCTTCTTAGCCGGAAGAACCTCGCCTTTGTAGATCCATACCTTTACGCCAACCTTGCCGTATGTGGTATTTGCCTCAGCGAAGCCATAATCGATGTCAGCTCTTAATGTCTGCAGTGGGATGGTTCCATCACTGTAGAACTCGGTACGTGCCATATCAGCACCGCCCAGACGGCCGGAAGCGCAGGTCTTGATACCAAGAGCGCCAGCCTTCATGGTTCTGCTCATGGTGGACTTCATAGCACGACGGAAGGAGATACGGTTCTCAAGCTGAAGAGCAATGCTCTCTGCAACGAGCTGTGCATCCTTATCGGGTCTCTTAACTTCCTTGATGTCGATGAAAAGCTTCTTGTCGGTCATCTTCTGAACCTGAGCCTTCAGCTTTTCGATCTCAGCACCGCCCTTACCGATTACAATACCGGGCTTTGCAGTGTAGATGATAACCTTAACGCGGTCAGACGCTCTTTCGATTTCGATCTTGGAAACGCCTGCGCTGTATAACTTCTTCTTCAGATATACTCTGATCTTATGGTCCTCAACCAGGTTGTCGGCAAAGTCAGCTTCCGCATACCACTTGGAGTCCCAATCCTTAATCACGCCGACTCTTAAGCCATGAGGATTAACTTTCTGTCCCATTATTGTCCTCCTTATCTCTCATTCAGCACAACAGTGATGTGGCTCATTCTCTTCTCGATTCTGTAAGCTCTGCCCTGTGCCCTCGGTTTGATTCTCTTCATGGTCGGCCCCTTGTTTGCGTAGCACTCCTCAACAAAAAGATTGTCGGGGTTCATACCATTGTTGTTCTCTGCATTTGCTCTTGCAGATTCCAGTAATTTCTTGATTAAAGTAGAAGCATATCTGGGATTGTAGGTAACAATACCGATTGCAGTATTTAAGTCTTTGCCTCTGATGGCATCTAATACGAAGCATGCCTTCTGAACAGATACTCTTGCGTAAGACAGTGTTGCTGAAGGTCTTGTATCTTTGTTCTCGTTTCTCTGTCTCTTAATCTGGCTTCTATGTCCCTTAGCCATGGATAAAACCTCCTTTCTCTATTTCCCGATTAGCGCTTGCTCTTCTTCTCGTCTTTGCCGTGGCCTCTGTAGGTTCTGGTTGCAACGAATTCGCCAAGCTTATGGCCTACCATGTCCTCAGTAACATATACCGGAACATGCTTTCTGCCGTCGTGTACTGCGATTGTATGTCCAACCATCTGCGGGAAAATAGTGGAACGGCGGGACCAGGTCTTAATAACCTGCTTCTGTCCTGCTGCGTTCATCTCATCTACCTTCTTTAATAAATGAGCATCTGCAAACGGTCCTTTTTTCAATGAACGTGCCATTGGTTTACCTCCTTCTTATCCGAATTACTTAATGGTCTTGCCATCGCGACGTCTTACGATTAACTTGTTGGACTGCTTATTCTTCTTTCTGGTCTTGAGACCCAGAGCAGGCTTGCCCCAAGGAGTGCAGGGACCGGGACGACCGATACCAGCCTTACCTTCACCACCACCGTGAGGATGGTCGTTGGGGTTCATGACAGAACCGCGGACGGTGGGACGGATGCCCATGTGGCGCTTACGTCCTGCTTTACCAATGTTAATCAGGGAATGCTCGCCATTGCCTACTACACCGATGGTTGCGCGGCAGATGATGGGTACCATTCTCATTTCACCGGAGGGAAGTCGGAGTGTTGCGTACTTGCCTTCCTTAGCCATGAGCTGTGCGCTTACGCCGGCAGAACGAACCATCTGTCCGCCTGCACCGGGGTACAGCTCGATGTTGTGTACCTGAGTACCGATCGGGATGTCCTTCAGCTCCATGCAGTTGCCGATCTTAGCTTCTGCTTCGGAACCGCTCATAACCTTCATTCCGTCCTTCAGTCCTTCAGGTGCCAGGATATATGCTTTCTCGCCGTCTGCGTAGCAGATCAGAGCGATGTTTGCGCTTCTGTTGGGATCGTATTCGATACCGATTACAGTTGCGGGGATATTGTCTTTTCTTCTCTTGAAGTCGATGATTCTGTATTTCTTTCTGGAGCCGCCTCCACGGTGTCTCACAGTGATCTTACCCTGATTATTACGACCGGAATTCTTATTCAGAGAAACCAATAAGGACTTCTCCGGAGTCTTCTTTGTGATCTCAGAGAAATCAGAGCCGGTCATGTTTCTTCTGGAAGGTGTATAGGGATTATATGTTTTAATTCCCATTTCCTTACTCCTTTCTACTGTACAACTCTCTCGAGTGTGTTTTGTCACGGCATAACGTTCGCCGTATAGTTATTTCAAATGCTGCGGATGGATTCGCCAAGCTGCTTTCGGCCTTACAGTCCCTCGAAGATCTCGATATCTGCACTGTCAGCAGTCAGCTTAACGATTGCTTTCTTTGTTGCAGCAGTCTTGCCGGATGTACGGCCTCTTCTGCGCTCTTTGCCTTCGCAGTTCATGGTGTTTACGGACTCAACCTTGGTTCCTGCAAACATCTTCTCAACTGCTTCTTTGATCATGGACTTGTTAGCATCTACATGCACCAGGAATGTGTACTTCTTCTCAGCCATCTGGTTCATGGACTTCTCTGTAACGACGGGTTTTAAGATCACGTCATAATACTTAATATCTGCCATTATGCGTATACCTCCTCAATTGCTGCAACAGCAGCCTTTGTGGTAACGACTGTGTTGTATTTCAGGATATCATATACATTGATGGTGGAAACAAGAGCAGTCTTAACACCTTCAAGGTTGTTAGCGGACTTGATCACGTTCTCGTTCTTCTCAGCCATAACAACGAGAGCCTTGGGAGCCTTTACGTTGTCAAGAACGTTCTTCATTGCCTTTGTTTTGATCTCATCAAGCTTCAGCTCATCGAGAACGATGAACTTGTTCTCAGCTACTCTGGAAGTCAGAGCAGACTTGAGCGCCAGTCTTCTTTCCTTCTTATTTAACTTGATTGTGTACTCTCTGGGCTTTACAGCAAATACCATTCCGCCGCCGGTCCACTGGGGAGCTCTTGTTGAACCCTGTCTTGCATGACCGGTTCCCTTCTGTCTCCAGGGCTTCTTTCCACCGCCGCTTACTTCAGAGCGGGTCTTGGCACTCTGTGTTCCCTGACGATTGTTTGCAAGCTGGCTAACTACAGCCAGGTGTACCAGGTGCTCGTTTACTTCTACACCGAACACGGCATCATTCAGCTCTAAAGTACCAACTTCTTTGCCTTCCATATTGTAAACAGATACGTTTGCCATCTGTGTGTTCCTCCTTTCCAAGTATAAACCTTAAACCGTCTTTACAGTTTCCTTAATGGTTACCATGCACTTCTTCGATCCGGGTACAGCGCCCTTTACCAGAAGCAGATTGTTTTCAGCATCTACGCGTACAATCTCAAGATTCTGGATCGTGATCTTCTTGTTACCCATCTGACCGGGCATCTTCTTTCCCTTGAATACCTTGCTGGGATCAGATGCAGCGCCGTTGGAACCTGCATGACGATGGAACTTGGAACCGTGAGCCATAGGTCCTCTGTGCTGTCCGTGACGCTTGATGGCGCCCTGGAAGCCTTTACCTTTGGAGATCGCGGTTGCGTCTACCTTGTCGCCTGCTGCGAAGATATCAGCCTTGATCTCGTCAGCCAGCTTGTAGTCAGCTGCGTTCTCAAATCTGAACTCTCTGATATATCTCTTATAGGAAACGCCGGCCTTATCAAAGTGGCCCTTCAGAGGCTTGTTTACAAGCTTCTCTCTCTTATCTGCGAAACCTACCTGAACTGCTGCGTAACCGTCGTTCTCAACTGTCTTCACCTGAGTTACTACGCAGGGACCAGCCTGAAGAACCGTTACAGGAACGAGCGCGCCGTCTTCTGTGAAGACCTGGGTCATTCCAACCTTTGTCGCTAAAATCGCTTTCTTCATTTTCTACCTCCTGTTATTCTACAGCGGATTACCACCTGGGCAATCATCCTAGAACAGGCCGAAACCAATTCTGGATTTTCTTAATGGAATTACTTTGTTTTCATCTTGATGTCGATGTAAACACCGGCAGGCATTTCCAGTCTGGAAAGTGCATCTACGGTCTTCTGAGTGGGAGCCGTGATGTCGATGAGTCTCTTATGAGTTCTCTGCTCGAACTGTTCTCTGGAATCCTTGTACTTGTGAACAGCACGAAGGATTGTTACAACCTCCTTCTTGGTGGGCAGCGGCACAGGTCCGCTCACCTGAGATCCGGTTTTCTTTACAGTGTCGATGATTTTACCAGCGGACTGATCTACCAGCTGGTGGTCATAAGCCTTTAATGTGATTCTCATTACCTGACTTGCCATAAAAAAAGTCGCCTCCTTTTCGCACTTTTCAATGTAAGTACGACAAGCGGTGACTGTACACTCTCCCGTGTGTATCATCAATTCCTACACACGTCATTTCTACTTCTTTACCTGTTGTAGATGATTCTGTTTGTACAGTGACTTGTCGCCAGTTTCCTAACTTGACATTCGCTCCGCGGAAAAACCTGCCACAGTGGGCAGCAACCTCACGCTTCATCGCTATCATGCCACAGCACGATATATTATACACAAGGCTCCCCAAAAATGCAAGGACTTTTTTGTATTTTTTTTAGTACAGAAAAACCCCGGAAACCTTTCGGTTCCGGGGCATCTTACGTTTGAGCACATGTACCTTTCAGTACGTTTATTTTATATATGCAGTGCCGCCTCGATTCCGCTTCGCACCGCTCGTTGCTTATCGAAATTACTCGATGATGGAAGCAACACGGCCGGATCCTACTGTACGGCCACCCTCACGATATCAGACCGGTGTATTGCGGTGTGCAAATGGTGATTTTCCGTGTGATTCGTGTGGAAAAATCCGGATTTTCCGTTGTGTCCGTGTGGTTTTTGAGGATTTTGTTATCATGGTGTTATCAAGGCATTCCTCTCTCTGCCCGCAAATCAAATACAAGATCTCTTAATTCTTCTAAACTTGACTCTAAACAACTATAATCATCGCCATACTCCAACAGCGAAACATTATATGTATCTTTCCAATGTTTAACTAATTGTGGTTTATTTCCTTTTTTATCAATCATATAATGTGGACATGAATTATTCGCTGTATTATGCAAAAATTGTAAAAGCAAATTAATATCTGGATCATTTAAACTATATCCCAAAAACACTACCGTATGCGTAAGAAATAAAGCTGTCATCAAATGATAAAATTCCGGATACTGTTCCTGAGCTTGATAGTATTGTTTTGCCGTAAATATCAACTTCTCCGTATCATCTATACTTCCATGTGCCTTTATAATAATATTTTCTGGTGCTTTTATACTTCCTATAATAGAACGAGTATTTGTATAATCAAACGTTACATATTCTGGCGCATGGCATAATCCCTCATACAATTTATCAAAATTAGTTGTAACAACAATTTTACTATCCAAATCCTTTATAAGTTCATGCACTTTAGACGGCTTATACTTTCCTCTTAAATATTGATTTTTTAAATAATTACTATATTCTCCTGAGTCGCACAAATCCGCAATTGCCTGTAGTGCTAATAGATAATTCTGTTTTTTTAACATATCTTCAACAAATTTTTTATCATCTTCGGAAGGATTTTTCATCTTCGATTTTACATTATCAAGAAATGCTCTCCATGTATCTGGAGATTCACCTGCATCATTTTTTGCAGTTGCAGAAATACCTGATCCTAAAAATATCAAGCATCGTCTATATGCAAGTTCTTCTACTAAATTATCTGGCCAAATATCACTCATTTCATTATTCTCCCACGTTTTTTATAAAATTTTCTGCAAGTGTATTTAAATATTTTTTATAATTTTCTACGCTGCTCGTCTGATTTCCTCTTACACCAGTTGCATAGGATAATTCAAAAATGGGTGTATTCGCAGTCTGTGACAATGGAATTATGCTATAAACG
>CAKRJM010000011.1 GCA_934351765.1 uncultured Lachnospiraceae bacterium
GTCACATCCGTAGCATAATTCATGGCAAACTGCTCCATGGCCATTTCATTGGTAAAAACGTTCACCGTAACACCGGTATCGTCCTCATCGAAGAATGTCACCTCTGTGCCAAACAGGTCAATGACATCACTGATCATGGCTTTTGGCACTCGAAACACTGCCCGGACATTGCCGCTGGCATACATATAGGGATGCTCTTTCATGTAAGTGGCAAGATCCAATGTCTGTCCATTGGCCCATTTCAGATGGTCAAAGGGCTTGACCGGCTCATCCAGAATTTTCAGATCCATAATGCGGTCCAACCGATAGTTGGAAATGTCATCGTACTTGTCATAGTTGCAGATCAGATAATATTTCCCCTCCTTGACCGCCATTTGATAAGGAGAAATCATGTACACCCGTTCCGTGCCGTCGGGCCTGGTTTTGATATGGCAGTGCTTATCCGTTCCATACTCCAGATACTTAAAGCTGACCTTTCTTCCCCGGCTGATAGCCTCGTCCAGCAGGTCAATAGTCAAAAACAGCTGCTTGTTGTCGGTCTTGTCATCCGGCAGCCAGGCAATATGCTTTACACGGCTGCGGAAATACACATTGGACAAACGCTCCAGCTTCCCCACCAATTCCCTGCACTGGCTGTATGGGATGTGCTTGGAAAACAGCAGGCTGTCAATGAGCAGCCGCAGTTCGCTGTCGGTGAAATCCCGTTCCAGATAGAAATCCGACCACAGGTAGCTCTCCTCCGGCTGACCGGTTTTCGGATTTGGCACCATGCGAATGGATTCACTGTATTCGATGTCATAGCCGCAGTCCATCAGATTCAGGATATTCCGCCGGATGGCCTTACGGTCAGCGGCCATATCATATTCCGTTTTCAGGATTTCAGCAATGTCTTTCTGGCTCAGACGGTGATCCTTATCGGAATATTTCCGCAGAATGTCAAGAATATTCATAATCAACAGTTTTTTCGGTTGCTTGACGGACATAAGATCAATTCCTCCGCTCTTTTATCGACCTGATTCGATTGTAGCATTACCAAACATATATCACAAGTATGTATCTTTCTTTTCCAGAACGACATAATCATATACCTTCGAATTGTCCGGAATATCTTCGACAACAACCGTTCCTGATGAAATGTAAACATTATTTCCGATTGTAACTCCAGGCATAACTTGAACTCCTGGCCCTATGCTGACATTATCGCCAACTGTAATCGGGCGGGCATATTCCAATACGGAAGCGTAATGTGATAAATCAATCGGATGTTCGGCTGTATAAACTCCACGATCAGATGTAATAAAAACATAATCGCCGCCTGTCATCGGGTATGCATATTCTAATCCCTGATTTCGAAGTGATAAATCAATCGGACGTCCAATTGTATAAAAACCACAATTCTGTCCAATCCAGACATTATCGCCAAATGTTACTTTCGCCCAGTCATGAATAACAAGATTTGTCTCAGCATGAAAATTTTCCCCAATTTCAATGTTGCAGCCATAATCACACCAAAATGGTGCTGTAAAACAGAACTTGTTCTTTGTTTTTCCCAACAATTGCTTCATAAATTTTTCATCCTCTTTTAACCACCGCTGATTGAACTGATAACAGAGATCTTTCGCCTTGGCTCTTGCATCTAAAAAAAATCCGACTTTACCTGCATAAGGCTTTTGTTTTTGCATTTTTTCCTTTTCTGTCATACTTGTTTTATTCCTTTCCTTTACAGCTTTTTTCATCCCTTTTCCTATCATTCCATCATTCCATCATTCAACCGATCCGTAAAACTTTAAAATCTCCCATCTTTACAGATACATCTGCATTTCCGAATATAAGCAGATACCATTATCCATTTATAAATTTGTCATATTCAGGTAACCATTTTAATTTTACTCTTCCCGATATCCCATTTTTTTGTAAAATAATACATTCTTCGTGATTCCAGTTTTCCCCCACGTTGTCAAGGTAGTATTCACACCGTCCATACGGTCCAAAAAATATGATGTCATCTATATATTGGCTAAAGCAAACATCGGATATCATAGCTACTTTACGATATTCAATTACTCTGCTCATATTGGAGCATAAAACAATCGGAACATCTATATTTTCGGCCAGGTGCTTTAATCCGGATGCGATATCCATAGATTCCTTTTCTCTCGAACATGAGTTTTCGTCTTCAGGATACCCTCTCAAGAGTTGCATATCATCGATAACAATCAATCCAAGTCCATATTCCTTTTTATAGTTTTCACATTTATCCTGTAGCTCCTGAATATACATCCACGGTTTGTCATCAATAATCAAATGTAATTTTTTGTTGAATAGAACCTCATCCGTTAATTCCTTCCATCCCAATTCAGATAAAGAAGGTATACCGGATAAAGCGTTCACTCCATATTCCATCGAATTTAAACAATTGACCGTCTTCTCTTTCGCAGCTTCTTCACTAATTATTAGTGTAGGAATCTTCATACGGCATGCGACCTGTTGTGCAATGCCCAATGCAAGCTTGCCTTCATAACTGATAGTCCTCCCTCCTATCATAATCAGCTTTCCCGGCTGCAACAGCGAATAGTCTTTCTTTTTTCTTCTTATTCGATTGCTATTTCTCCACTCATCAAAACTGCTGTCAACATCTAATTCTTTAAACTTCATATCATTACAAAGCAGGTAGATCAATCTGCTCTTGTGGGCAATATCTAATTTTTTGATCTTTGTATCTCCGCAGCTTAAACAAAGTAAGCTGGTATTATTGGTAATATCCAGATTTTCGATTCCAGTATGATTACAATGCAAATATATCAGACGAGTGTTCTTGGAAATATCCAGATCCTCAATTTCTGTACCGGAACAATCCAGATAATACAAAAAAGCGTTTTTAGAAAGATCCAGGTTCTTAATCTCGGTATTATTACAATGCAAATCCTCCAGCCTAATATTCCTGGTAATATCCAGTTCTTTGATTTTTGTATAAGAGCAATCCAAATAAATCAATGAAGCATTCTTAGAAACATCCAGGTTTTTAATTTTCGTACCGCAGCATACTAATCTTTTTAATCCGCAAAAGAATTCGATTCCTTTCAAGTTTGTAATTTTATCATTAAATGAAACATTTACTGATCGTACTTTGTTAATTTCTTCTTGACATAAAAATCCAGCACCATTGTTATCGAAATTCCTTGACACATACTCCCGGAACCCTTCATCGGGGAAATTGACCGCATTGATTTCCACATGATTTACCGCTGCTGTAACTACGCTGTTATCACTGATTCTGATCTCTTTATTCAATTGTTTTTCCTTTCTTAAACCTGATTTGTCCATTATATTACTTGTTCCGCCAATCATAAAATTTCCATATCCGCACAAAATCGTTGTTCAAACTATTTTTATGGATCATCATCAAGATAACATTTGTAATGTTCACTATGATCCATTCGTATAACCGGATTTTCCCTGATGTCAAACTCCGTTTTGATCTGATGTACGAAAGACAAATCCACATGCGGACTCATGTAGATCACCGGCCGGTTTTTATTTGTAACATCGACCCTGCCGCGGGGATAATAGTTATACGGTTTGCTGCATTTTGGAGGTTTTACATTCTCCCAAAGCTTCTCATGGTTAAACGTTGTTCCCGACTTTGCCACTCCGATTTTCTCATTCCCTTTAAATGGAAATGCCCATAATTTCCCTTCTATAACCCAGAATACCCCTTTATACATGTTGGTTTTCCTTTCCCAAAAACTTCTTCACCATTTCTTATAAAACCATACCGTTTCCTGAACTTTGCATGGAATCGCGGATAGCACATGCCAAGTCTTTTTCTATCTTAATCAATTCCATGAGACAAAATGGGTGCACAAAAAATCCTGCTTGCAGGATTTTGCGGCTGGCTGCAAAGCAGCAATCTTCCGCTCTGCCGCAGTGCGATCCACGCGGAGCATTTTGGGTTTTATATGACGTACTTTTCTATGAAACAAAAAACAGCCGCCATGTTTCCATGACAACTGCCTTTTGTTTTACCTGCTCGGGTATATCGCCCGTGCATCATCTTTTTCTTTTAATCTCTTACCTTAATATGAACCTCACGAAGCTGCTGTTCGGTCACTTCATTAGGTGCGCCGCACATCAGATCCTGAGCCGTTCCGCTCATGGGGAATGCGATGATCTCGCGGATGTTCTCCTCGTTGCGCAGCAGCATGATCATACGGTCTACGCCGGGTGCCATGCCGGCATGAGGCGGAGCACCGAACTGGAATGCATTATACAGCGCTCCGAACTTGCTCTTTAAGGTTTCTTCATCATAGCCGGCGATCTCGAATGCCTTTACCATGATATCCATGTCGTGATTCCGCACGGCACCGGAGGACAGCTCCACACCGTTGCAGACAATATCATACTGATATGCCAGAATATCCAGCGGATCCTTGGTATTCAGTGCTTCCAGGCCGCCCTGAGGCATAGAGAACGGATTATGGGTAAAGCCGATCTGCTTTGTCTCCTCATCCAGCTCATACATAGGGAAATCGTTGACATAGCAGAAACGGTATGCGTTCTTTTCAATGAGATCCAGACGCTCACCCAGCTCGTTCCGGATCTGTCCGGCATACTTGGACGCACGCTCCTCGTTGTCTGCGATGAAGAAGATCACATCGCCGGCTGTCAATCCCGCCAGGGAAGCCAGCTCGCTCTTCATCTCATCAGGAATGAATTTATCGATGGGACCCTTGTAGGAAAGATCCTCTCTTACCTCCAGGTATCCCAGGCCGCCCATACCGATGGACTGTGCAAACTTCAGAAGCTTCTCATGGAAGCCCTTGGAAAGCTGTGCATGAACCTTTAATGCACGAACCGTCTTCTTATGGAACGGCTTAAAGGTACAGCGCTGGAAAAACTCGGTCACATCCATGATCCGGAGCGGGTTTCTCAGATCCGGCTTATCGGAGCCGAACTCCAGCATGGCCTGCTTGTAGCTGATCACCGGGTAAGGAGCTTCCGTAATGGAATAGCCTTCCGGTGCAAATTTCTTAAAGGTGGCTGTCAGCACTTCCTCACCGGCGCGGAATACTTCCTCCTGATCAGCAAAGCTCATCTCAAAGTCCAGCTGATAGAACTCACCCGGAGAACGGTCGGCTCTTGCGTCCTCATCACGGAAGCAGGGCGCGATCTGGAAATACTTGTCGATGCCGGACACCATCAGAAGCTGTTTGTACTGCTGAGGTGCCTGGGGCAGCGCATAAAACTTGCCCTTATACTTTCTGGACGGAACAATATAGTCTCTCGCACCCTCAGGGGAGGAAGCACAGAGGATCGGAGTCTGGATCTCCACAAACCCCATCTCCGTCATCTTTTCCCGTAAGAACCGGATCACCTCGGAACGGAACAAAATGTTGTCCTTTACTTTGTGGTTTCTCAGATCCAGGTAGCGGTACTTTAACCGCACATCCTCGCGGATTTCCTTGGAGGTCGGAACCTCAAAGGGCAAATCCCGGTATACTTTTCCGAGAATCGTGATCTTATGAGCCTCAAGCTCAATCGTTCCGGTGGGAATTTTCGGGTTGTAGGTTTCCTCATCCCGGTGCTCCATGAGTCCCTCAACGGAAATACACTCCTCTTTCCGGATTCCCTTTAACAGCTCCGTATCACGAAGCACTACCTGCATCATGCCGTACATATCCCGCAGATCGATGAAAGACACGCCGCCATGGTCACGGATATTTTCTACCCAGCCTGCCAGCTTTAAGGTGGCTCCCACATCGCCTTCGGTTACCTGGCCGATGTTCTTTGTACGATATAACTGTGACATTTGTTTTCTCCTTTAAATAAGTTTTTTCTTTGTATATCGGATTGCTCCGCGCGGCACGCTCCCGCAATCCTCGGCTCATTCGTAATCCGCTCATTTTTCTTTGAAAAATGGCTTCTTACTCATGATCCGGCGGGTCTCAAGGTCCATGGTTTCTGCAGGCAAGCCTGCGAAACTCCTGGACTTTGATTCCCTGATATACAAAAATACGGCAAATCAAGTCCCGCCTGTCCTCTTCAGGACGAACAGTTTCCTGTCCGCGGTGCCACCTGATTTACCGTTTTCGGTCTCTCTTCTCCCGGTTTACGCCCGGATACGTCGCCCATACTGCCCTGCCCTCCGCAGGGGTTCCGTTTGCAGCTCCCGGGTGTTATTCAGATCCATTCACTTTACGAAGCTCCCACCTTACCTCCGCTCTCTGGAAACGATAATGGAACCTACTTCTCCCGATCAACGCTTTTCTTCCATATTTTAGCCTACTGCTTCTGCTTTGTCAACCCCGGAAGTTCGCTGTTTCCGAATCCAAACTTCGTTATTTCAGAATCCGAAGATCCACTTGATCGACTGGAAGTTTCTCAGCGGCTCCATATCTTCCTTCGGAACGCCGATGATCTTCTCCATCCAGACCGTCGGATACCACTGTCCGAACTTATAGCCGCAGTGCTCCATGCACCCCATAAGAGAATACCCCAGTTTCTCATGAAATGCCACGCTGGGATACATGGATTTCTCGCTTTCTGTCCGCGGCGGGGTGATGATGCCGATGGTACGGACGATTCCCTGTGCCTTTAACATTTCCTCCAGAAACGTATACATTCTGGTTCCCAGTCCCTTTCCCTGCACGCCGTTTTTCAGATAAATGGTCATCTCCGCGTTCCAGGCATAAGCCGCCCGCGGGTGAAAGGCCCCGGCATAAGCATAGCCCAGGATCTCTCCGTCTTTTTCCGCCACCAGATACGGAAACATCTCCTGTACATGACGGATGCGCCCCTGAAACGCTTCCAGAGACGGGGTCTCATATTCATAAGTAACCGCCGTATGATCCACGTAATACCGATAAATCTCCAGCAGCGTCTGTGCGTCCTCCGGGCCGGCCTCCCGGATTCTGATTTCCTCGTCCATATTCTCTGCCGTCCTTTCTGTTTTTATCTGCGGATTTCCGTTTTCACGATTATACTTGATTTTTTCTCGCTATTCAAAACACTTTTCAGCGCCGGACTGTCTGTATATTTCGCAGCTCCCGCCCGGTCTCCGCTGCGATTTCCTTATTCATAAGCAAAAGCACGAGCAGGTTCGGCACCGCCATCAGTCCGTTGAACAGATCTGACAGCTGCCAGACAAGCCTCATGGGGACGATGGCTCCGCAGAAGACCGAGGCCAGATAGAAAAGCCGGTAAATCAGGATTCCGCATCGGCTTTCCGGGAACAGATACCGTACTGCCTGTTCCCCGTAAAAATTCCAGCCAAGGATCGTTGCAAAGGCAAAGGCCGTCAAGGAAATGAGAAAGACCAGATTTCCCGTCCTTCCCATCAGGCCGAACGCCTGCTCTGCCAGATTTCCGGGTTCTGTCACTGAGACGATCTGAGGTGCGTGAAGCATCGCTGCCACAACTAAAATGCCGGTCACCGCACAGAATACCACGGTATCCCAGAAGGTTCCGGTCATGGCCGCCAGCGCCTGGCTCACCGGACTGCTGGTTTTTGCCGCTGCCGCTGCCATTGGTGCGGTTCCCAGGCCGGATTCATCGGAAAACAGCCCTCTGGCGATCCCCTCCCGTGCTGCTTTAAATCCCAGAGAGGCTGCAAGCCCGCCTGCCGCCGGAAGAAAGGAAAACGCCGATTTAAGGATCAGGGAAAGCGCCGGAAGAAGCTCTTTTCGACAGATCACAAGAAGTGCTGCCGCACCGCCCAGATACAGAGCCGCCATGGCAGGGATCAGCCCCTGGCAGACCCTGGTGATTTTCTTTGCTCCGCCAAGGATCACCGCTCCTGCTGGAATCGTAATGGCCATACCAATGATCCAAAAAGGAATTTCTCCGCCATTCCCCAGCACCTCACCGATGGCATTGGACTGGACGCTGCTCCCCGTTCCGAAGGAGGCTGCAATGGCAAACAGCGAAAACAGCACCGCCGGCAGCTTTTTGGAAAACCGCTTTTCCATCACATACATAGGTCCGCCCGCGAAACCGCCCGTTTTCGTCCGTTTCCGGTATTTCACCGCAAGAAAAGATTCCGCATATTTCGTTGCCATACCGAATACGCCGGTGATCCAGCACCAGAACACTGCGCCCGGCCCGCCAATACTCACCGCCAGTGCCACTCCGACAATATTTCCCGTTCCCAGGGTCGCCGCCAGTGCCGTCGCCAGTGCGCCAAAGGAACTTACCTCCCCCTCCGCGCCTGTCTCCTCCGTGACAGACAGACGGATTGCCCGCGCCAGCTTTCTCTGGGGAAACCGAAGCCTCACCGTAAAAAAAAGATGGTTGCCAAAAAGGAGTGCCATAAGCGGCACTCCCCATACAAAGTCACTGCATGCAGTAAGAAGAATTTCCAGCTTTTCCATGGAACAGGATATGAACTTAGGAGGTATCTTATTCCTGTTCCGTGAAAAACCGGTTTTCATTTCATAGGAAAGTGCATCCTATGAAATAAAACGCTTAGTGACGGAAATGTCTCATTCCGGTAAATACCATGGCAATTCCGTACTCATCGCACTTGTCAATGGAAAGCTGGTCACGCATGGCTCCGCCGGGCTGGATGATCGCGGTGATTCCTGCCTCATGCGCTGCTTCCACACAGTCGGGGAAGGGGAAGAACGCATCGGAAGCCAGTACCGCACCCTTCGTCGCATCCGGTCCGATCAACTCTGCGGCATGCTCCATGGACTGCTTTGCTGCCCAGATCCGGTTTACCTGTCCGGGTCCGATTCCTACGGACTGCTTGTTTTTCGCCAGAGCAATCCCGTTGGATTTCACATACTTTACCATCTTCCAGGCAAACATGAGATCCTCCATCTCCTGATCGGTAGGCTTTCTTTTGGTTACGGTCGTCACTTCATCACCAACCAGCTTGTTATCAATGCCCTGAACAATCAGGCCGCCATTCACCTTCTTTAAATCAAGCGCATTTGCTCTCTGGGGAACCGTGATGTCAGGCAGGCGAAGCACACGGACATTTTTCTTTTCCCGGAAGATCTCAAGTGCTTTTTCTTCATAAGAGGGTGCCACAACCACTTCCAGGAATACTTCCTTCATCTTGGCTGCCATGGAAGCCGTTACTTCCCGGTTAATGGCCACGATTCCGCCGAAGATCGACACTTTATCAGCCGCATACGCCTTATCCCATGCTTCCTCAATCGTGTCTGCGCTGCCAACACCACAGGGATTTCCATGCTTGCTGGCAACTACCGTAGGCTCGTCAAATTCCTTCAGAAGCTCCAGAGCACCGTTGGCATCGTTGATGTTATTGAAGGACAGCTCCTTGCCGTTTAACTGCTCTGCCATATCAAGGGTGCCCTTCTTCTTTCCAACCTCGCGGTAGAAGGCCGCCTTCTGATGAGGATTCTCACCGTAGCGCATGTCCTGAACCTTTTCAAAGGTCATGGTCAGAGTCTCCGGCAGGCTCTCGTCATGGCGCTCTGCCTTCAGATAATCGGCAATCATGGTATCATAGTTGGAGGTGTGCATGAACACCTTCTGCATGAGATAAAACTTCGTATCCAGAGATACGCTTCCGTTCTCCTTTAATTCCTTTAAAACAACGGCATAATCTGCAGGATCCACCACAACGGCAACATCCTGATAATTCTTTGCCGCCGCGCGGAGCATGGTCGGGCCGCCGATGTCGATATTCTCCACCGCATCCGCTCTTGTCACACCATCCTTCATGATGGTTGCCTTAAAGGGATACAGATTTACGATCACCATGTCGATCGGCTCAATGTGAAGCTCCTTTAACTGCTTCATGTGCTCCGGGTTGGAACGCATGGCCAGAAGTCCTGCATGAACGATGGGATGAAGGGTCTTTACCCGTCCGTCCAGGCACTCCGGGAAACCGGTCAGCTCCGAGATCTCGATGGCCTTTACGCCCTCGTCCTTTAACTTCTTATACGTTCCTCCGGTGGAAATGATCTCCACACCAAGTCCTGTGAGTTCCTTTGCCAGCTCCACGATTCCGGTCTTGTCCGATACACTGATCAATGCTCTCATGAGGATGCTCCTTTCTTTTTCTGCAGATTTCTGCATACAAAAACGCCTGGGTAACCCATTGTTTCCATCAGGCTGCCCAGGCGGTCGGCTCTTTTTCTGTGTTCCGTGCTCCCCGTAGGTGCTCCTACTTTCCGCCAGTCGCACGGCCTTTCGTTTCACTAAAAATTCTACACTAAAACTTATCGGTTGTAAAGACCTAATTTCTCAGAAGTCAAACCAAACAGACAAAACGGTTCCGTCTGATCATACAACCGCCTCGATGATTGTCTTATCTCCGACTGTGATTTCATGAACCCCTGTTTTTTTCCTCTGATTGAAATTAAAGCTGAGCAGATAACCTTTTCTTGCATGATAATCGTCCAGATACGCGGCAAGCTGCTGTTCGCCCCGATCAAGATACTCCTGGCCGCGCCAGATCTTCATCTCAATGATATACTGTTCGCCCCGGTAATCCACAATCAGATCTGTCCGCCTGAGATCCCGCGTTCTGGCCTCCACATAATAGTTCCCCGTCCCGTTAATAATCGGCCGAAGATACAGAAGAAAATAGCGGCGTCCCTCTTCTTCCACAAATTTCTCACTGTAACTTCCATAAATCTCATGAAAATGATCCACAAACCGCTCTAAAACCCGCCTCATATTCAGATGACCCTGAACAAGAAACTGATTTTTATCCTGAATCGCGGCAGTATAAAGTTCCTCTTTCTGAACCTGCTCCGCCGACAGATAAAAATTATACAACCAGGTCTCAAATATACGGTTCGCAACAGTCAGGACACCTTCTTGATTTTTCACAAACCCGAACATGGTTGCAATACTGATCGATGG
Organism: uncultured Lachnospiraceae bacterium; assembly: GCA_934351765.1. Classification (GTDB taxonomy): domain Bacteria; phylum Bacillota; class Clostridia; order Lachnospirales; family Lachnospiraceae; genus Lientehia. The sequence continues at coordinate 10,843 of CAKRJM010000011.1, forward strand.
TTCATAATAATTATATGGAATCGTCTTTCCGGTAAACAACAGGCTTTTTAGCATATCATTCAATCCCGGATACCGTTCCAGTTTTTCACTCAGGGACTCAAACAAGGTATTCTTCTCCGCAAGAAGAATCCTTACCGCCTCCTGAAATCCTTTTCTTGTCCATGCCGCCGCTTTGGAACCATACACCTCCTGCAGCCATATATCTTCATCGATCAACTGACAGATCCTTGATACCAGAAACGGATAACCTGCCGTATAATCCCAGATCCAGCCCGCCATCTGCCCCAGATCCATTCCCGTCTGATAATCCCGTTCATACTCATCGAGCATCCCGGCAATTTCATTTTTGGAAAAGCTCATATCAATCTTGAAATCTGCTGCGATATTCCATGGACTGTTATATTTATGCTCTTCCTCTGTCCGGATCTTCAATTTCAAATTTTTCACATCATACACGCCTGCCAGAATCACCGATTTCAATGCAGGGAACTGATACCGGCTGATGTACTGGGCGCGAAGCTGTGCCAGAAAATCCAGAAAGATCTGGTTGTTCGCCGCATTGTCCACTTCATCAATCATTAACACGATGGGGCGGTCTGATGCTCCACAGATTTCTCTCAATCCTTTAAACAACAGTCTTAACGAAAGCCTTTCAGATTCTGCTTCCTGCAAAAGAGAACCTGTTTTCTCCGACAGCTTTTCATTTTCCGTCAAATCATTATATTCCAGCAATTCCAGAAACGAGGAGGCAAAAGCAGAGGCAAAGGTCTGCTCCGAACGGAACTCCGCACTTCCGAAGGTCTGAAAATCCATACGAACCACATAATAATCTTTCTGCAGAAAATGACTTAATGCGATCAGGGTTGTCGTCTTTCCATACTGACGCGCCCGGTTAATAATGAAATAATCTCCCCGGTCAACCAGTTTTTTTATTTCGCACAGCCGCTTTTCAAGATTTACCATATAATGTTCTTCCGGCACACAGACCGCCGTTGTATTAAACACCTTTGCCATCCGACATCTGCACCTTCCTTCTATCGTTCCGGCACGATTTCCAACCAGTATCCGTCAGGATCTGTAATAAAATAAATTCCCATATCCGGATTTTCATAGCAGATACAGCCCATTTCTTCATGAAGCTTATGAGCCGCCTCAAAATCTGCAGTCCGGAACGCCAGATGGAATTCACATTCTCCCAGATCATACCGCTGCGGATGCTCCGCCAGCCACGTCAGTTCCAGTTCAAAATCATTCTCCTCGTTTCCCACATAAACAATGATGAAGCCATGGCCGTTCTTCCGGCGTTTCTCCGTAAGACCCAGCGCCTTCTCATAAAACGCAAGGGATTTTTTCAGATCGGAAACATTGTAGTTTTCATGAATCATTTTAAAGTTCATTGGCGTTCTCCTTTCCAGGCTGTACACATAAAGTAACTTTATAAATTTCTTATTGCGAGACAGCTGCTTACTCTCCCAGTATATCCTTTACATCTCTGGTACAATTCAGAGAATATTTCATAAGAATTTCATCACCGTCACGAAGTTCACCGATCCCGCCGGTATAATGCCGGTCCTTAAAAATCATCCAGCCGGACATTTTAGTAAAATGATAATCCCCAAGGCTGTCCGGATCAAACGACGTTTCGTCCAATGCCACGTTTTCGGATTTCAGCCGTGCCTTTTCGCTGTCTGAAATCGACCAGGAACTCATCATTTCCTTTTTTGTGATTTTCCGAAAATAGCCCATTCCGACCATCGAATACGAATACCCATGGGCAGTCAGCCGTTCTTTCAGAAACTGCTCCAGGCTATATCCCTCCGGCACTTCCACCGTTTCGCTGATCAAGGTTCCGAGGCCAACGGAATCCGCTTCACATACAAACCGGACCTTTGCGGTCTCTTCCGGGATGACAATCGCTCCGCCTTCTCTGACCAAAAGATCCAGCAGTTTCAAAGCGTCCGTTAAGTCTACCTTGCCATCGCCGTTGAAATCATACTCCTCTGGCAGTCCCTCCTGTTCCCCGGTAACCGCATCCAGAAGACCCACCGCATCCGACAGCGTACACTTCCCGTCTCCGTTTACATCTCCCAGAACAACCCCTGCCTGCATCTGCAGCTCCCCGCCGGCTGCTTGGGCCGTCTTTCCGTTCTGTACAAACAGGCACAGCGCCGCCAGCACCATAACCGCCAGAATCGAGACTGTCCTTTTCCGTTTTTCCCCGTTTCCCATACTGCATTCCTCCCGCACCTGCTTTCTTTCAGCATAACAGATAACGCTCCCATATGCAAACGGTATTTCCACTTTTGCTTCACGGAACGCATTTTCTATTACATAAGACAGGAAAACACGCCGCGTGGGCGTGCTTTCCTGTCTTTCTTTTGTTCAATGCTTTCCAAAAGGGCCGTTTTGGATCTTGTTTCCTTAGTCTTCTTTACTGATGCCTGCGGTCTTATAGATAAATTTCACAGAGCTGCTTGCGGTTGCACTGTCATCGGCGAAGGTCTTGTACTGCTGCGCCGCGTACACGGTTGCACGCAGATCCTTTGCCAGCTTATCCACATCGTTGTCCATGATGTCAACCAGCTTCTCGATGCCTTCTTCATTGAACTGCTTCAGGCCATCGGACAGGGTCATGGCGCCGTCCTTTAACTGGGTTACGCCATCGGTTAAGGCCGCACCGCCGCTTGCCAGCTGGCCGATTCCGGACCGGAGCGTGCCGGTTCCGCTTGCCAGGGTGGAGCTTCCTGCATAGAGGGCATTTGCTCCGCTTGTCAGGGTATCGGTTCCGTCTGCCAGGCTGTTTGCACCATTTGCAAGAGCGGCTGTTCCGGATTTCAGGCTGCCAGCGCCGGTAAGAAGCTCCTCAGAACCGCTCTTTGCGGTGGCAACGCCTTCGGTGTATTCCTGTAAGCCTTCATAGAAGGTATTATAGCTGTCAAGCTGTTCGATCAGAGCCTTTACGCTGGTCGCACCGTTCTTGGCACTGGCGAGGGAGTCGCTCAAAAGCTTCTGAACCGATGCGGAAGCCATATTTTCTTCGATCTTCTCCTGTACGACCGATTCGATCTGGGATGTGATCGTCGCCTGGATTCCCTCCGAAGCCATCTGAGCATCGATGGCGGCACTGATCTGTGCCTGAACCTCCTCGGAGATCTGTCCGGCCTCTACGGCTGCCAGATACTGTTCATACGTCATGTTAAGGCCGACTTCTTTCAGAACTCCGTTGGCTACCTGTGTCTTTACTGCTGCCTGTACACCGCCGGAGATCAATGTCATATTGTCTGCGGAGCGAACCTGTGCTTCCACTCCTGCACGCACCTTTGCAGTCACGGCATCTTCATTCAGCTCACCCAGCACACCATTTAAAACGGTCTTGTAATTGTCAATGGTCAGAGCCGGAACATCCAGTCCCGCTGCCTTTAACTGGCTCTGTGCCGCAGCAAGAAGAGATTCAAATACCTGCTTTGCACCACCGTTTAATTCCTCATTCTTGGAGGTCAGCTTTCCGAGACCTTCATCAAGGCTGTTTACCCCATTTTTAAGCTCTCCTGCTCCGGCATCCACAGATGCAGCTCCGCTCTTTAAGGAATAGGCACCGTTATTTAAGTTCGCAGCTCCGTCCGCCAGGGTTCCGGCTCCGGTCTTTAACTGATTTGCGCCGCTTACCAGATCGCCCGCGCCGCTGTTTAACTTGTTAACACCTTCAATGAGCTGGCTGGACTTGTCAAGAAGGGTTGCCAGACCGTCATACAACTGAGAGGAACCATCCATGAGCTGGTTCATGGCATCAGTCAGCTTATTCATGGATTCATGAAGATCATCCAGACTCTTCACATCGTCCACATCCAGATCACCAAACACCTCATTGGTCGCCAGTGTCATGGTGGTGGACAGATCAAAGTTTGTGGTATCTGCCGTTACTTCTACATAATCGGGAAGCTCCAGCTTCTCCTTGTCGATCTCCAGGTTCTCCTGCAGTCCGGGAAGTCCGAATCCTACTACGATGGAATGGCTTCCATCGTTGATGATCTTTCCGTTGTTTACCTGAACATTCGAGAAGTTTTTATTGTCGAGGATCATGCCGGTCAGCATTACGAAGGGAACGTTAACCTCTTTCTCTTCACCATCAACCGTTACAGTCTCTTTCTGCTTGTTGGTATAGGTAAAGCGCATGGTCACCTTACCGCTTTTTCCGGCAAGCTCCTCCGGTTTGATTTCCTTACCGTCCAGCATGTAAGTTACCTTTACATCTACAGGAAGCTCCTTTTCCAGAGATTCCTTGCTGTAGGTATCTGTTCCGCTTGCATGGTCCTGCAGCCAGTCACTTGCCACGATTTTTGTGGGATTTCCGTTGGCATCGGAGATCACATAAACGGTCTCGTCTTTGGATAAATCTACGGTATCATTTGTTTCTTCTGTATTTGTCTCTGTTGTCTGCTCTGCCAGCACGTTCCGATAAGAAGCATTTCTTCTTCCGGCTGCATAGGACAGGGCTCCGGTCGTTCCGAATACCATTGAGGTGCAAAGCACAACAGTCATGATTTTTACGGTTTTCTTCTTCATTTTATACAACCTCCGCTTTCTTACGCTTTTTCTTTCTTACCAGGTTTGAATCCGATGCTTCCTGCCACAATGAGCTTATCAAACAGCATGAACATGGCCGGCAGGATCAGGATGACGCAGAACATACTGATGATCGCGCCTCTTGCCATTAAGTTACATAAGGAACTAATCATGTCGATATCGGAGTACAGGGCCACGCCGAAGGTCGCGGCAAACAGTCCCATGGCACTTACGACGATGGACGGGATCGATGTTGCAAGAGCAATATTCACGGCCTCTCTCTTTGCCTTTCCTGCATGACGCTCCGTCTTGTAACGGGTCGTCATTAAGATCGCATAATCGACGGTGGCGCCAAGCTGGATCGTACTGATACAGATCGGTGCGATGAACGGCAGCGACACTCCGGTAAAGTGGGCAAGACCCAGGTTGATGAAGATGGCCAGCTCGATCACGGCCACCAGGATAAACGGCAGGATCAGACTCTTTTCCACCAGCGCGATGATGAGGAAGATGGCTGCGATGGAAATGGTATTGACTACCTTGAAGTCCTTGTCGGTGATCTGGATCATATCCTTGGTACAGGGCGCTTCACCGATCAGCATGGCCTTGCTGTCATACTTTTTAATGATGGCGTTCAGCTCATCGACCTGAGCATTTGCCTCGTCGGTGGCTGTCTTATATTCGGAACCGATCAGTGTCAGCTCCCAGTTGTCACTCTTTAAAATCTTCTCAATGGAATCCGGGATCATCTCTTCCGGAACCAGCGGTCCCACAACAGCCTCCATACCGAGAACCGTCTTGACACCCTTCACCTGCTCCAGCTCCCTGATCATGGCCCGCATATCATCGGAATCCAGATTTGCATCGGTTAAGAGCATATCGGTGGCGCCCATATTGAAGTCTTCCTGGAGCTTCGTATTTGCCACCACGTTTGCCATGTCCTTGGGAAGACTTTCGGACAGATCGTAATAAACCTCATTATTGGTCTTCTCATATCCGTAGAAAAACGGAACCAGAAGAGCTACAAACAGTACCAGGAATAAGGGGAAGATCTTTGTCACACCCTTTGCCAGCTTCTCTGTGCTGGGAATCAGAGACTTGTGCATGGTCCTGGAAAGGATCTTATCCAACGCCAGGATCATAGACGGCAGCGTAGTTACACAGCCAAGCACACCGAGGATAACGCCCTTTGCCATAACGATGCCAAGGTCTTTACCCAGAGTGAAGCTCATAAAGCACAGAGCCGCGAAACCGGCAACCGTTGTAATGGAGCTTCCGATTACAGAAGTCAGCGTCTTGTTGATCGCAGTTCCCATGGCCGCTTTCCGGTCACTCTCATGCTCCAGCTCCTCGCGGTAGCTGTGCCACAGGAAGATGGAATAGTCCATGGTGACGGCCAGCTGAAGAACGGCTGCCAGCGCTTTTGTTAAGTAGGAGATCTCTCCCATAAAGTAGTTGGTTCCCATGTTCAGAAGGATCGACATTCCGATACTGATCAGGAACACAAACGGAATCAGGAAGTTATCCATGAAGATCATCATGGCGATGCAGGCAAGGATCACGGCGATAGCCACATAAATGGCTTCCTGCTCTTCGCAGACCTCCTTTAAGTCTGTAACCATGGCGGACATACCGGATACAAAGCACTGCTCACCGGCAATCGCACGGATGTCTTCAATCGCATTCATTGTTTCATCGGCAGATGTCGAAGTATCAAAGAACACGGCCATAACCGTTTCATCACCGGAATTAAACGCATTGTAAATCTTTTCCGGAAGCATATCCATGGGAACCGACAGGTCTAAAAAGCTGTCATACCAGAGGACGCTGTCCACATGCTCCACCTGCTCGATCCTGGATTTCAGCTTCGAAACATCTTTGTTTTCCATTCCTTCCACAATAATGAATGAAAAAGCACCTTTGCCAAAATCATTCATCAGGATATCCTGCCCCTCGACCGTATCAAGTCCTGAGGGAAGATAGGTCAGCATATCGTAGTTGATCCTTGTTTTGATCATGCCGATCACCGACGGGATCAACAGGATGATCGAAAGGATCAGGATCGGAATCCGGTACTTGACTACCTTTTTTCCAAACTTCATAATTATTCTCCTCCTAGAAAATTAATCAATGTCTATAATATCCGGCTTTGCCTTCTTTACTACCTTGACGGCATAACCGGCAACACAGAGATTTAAGATTCCTTCACACAACAGGGTGATTCCCATGAACCGGAGAAGCAGCACCGCGCTCCCGAAGGGATTCACAACTAAAAGCAGTCCGAACAGAACCGTAAGCAGGGCAGCCACGCCGATGAGCCACCATTCCGTAAGTCCGAACCGTTTCGCATCCAGGGTCGTCTGAACCTTCAGAAGTCCGTCCATCAGGGCCAGGATCCCGACAATAAAATGAATAAAGGAAACAACACCGTCCGGATGAAGTACCATGATCAGTCCGACTACAACGGTCAGGATCCCGAAGGCCAGATCAAACTGAAAAGCCAGACGGTACAGATCTCTGGAAAAATATCCGACGATCCGGAAGATTCCGCCGAAGATCAGAAGAGCCCCAGCCAGATAGCAGATCAGCTTCATGGAGAAGTTCGGCCAGATAAGCAGGATCAGTCCTACTGCCAGGATGATGGCTGCCGTGATCATATAACCGGTCTTTGCCGCACGTATTGTTTTCATAAAATCGCTCCTTTTCTATCCCCGGCCCGGTGCCGGAGGCCACAGTTCCTGTAACATGGTATATCCTATCCGATTCTTCTTTTCCTTTCCACGGATAAAAAAAGAACAGTGCACAAATTTTATGCACTGTTCAAACTTTATCCAAAATTTAGGCAAGTCAGCCCGAATGCCTAAAAATCCGCTTTTGATACACGAAGAAGCGCATTACGGATCTCTCCATCCAGCATCTTTCCCAGACGGCGGATCATCTCTCTGGCATCGTATTTCATGCCGGTCCCCAGCCATTCTACCACAAGTCCGGTAAGTGCCGAACAGTAGAAGGTAGTTAAAAGCCTTTTATCCTCTTCTTTCACCGAAAGTCCCTCTGCCTGCTGGTTCACAAACCGGCCGATGACATCCCGTCCGATCTGATTTAAGTATTGTTCAAAGACCTCACGCTTCGCGGAATTATATAAATGGAACACACTCCGCTTATTATCCAGGGCAAACTCTACCGCAGCAATAAATCCCTCTTCCCAGGAATCGGCCCCCAGATGCTTTCCCAGAACCCGCTCGGTCTCATCCTTCAGGATTTCCTCCATTAAGGAAGGAATATCATCAAAATGATAATAAAAGGTATTCCGGTTGATCCCGCAGTCTTCAACAATATCCTTGATGGTGATCTTCTCCACCGGCTTTTCCTTTAACAGTTTTAAAAATGATTCAACAATGGCTTTTTTCGTGAATGAAGACATATTACTCCTTCTGTGTCTGCCGTGTGCTTTGCTCAGACTCCCCGCCGGATCACCGGCGCCTGGGCATTATACTGGCTGTTATGGAGGAATTCCCGGCTGATCTCCTCTCCGTTTTTATAGGTTACCAGATCCGTCCTGACCTGATAGCCTTCTTTTCCGTGACTTTTATATTTCTCTTCCCCCGGTTCCAGAGTCTCATCGTCCACATACTCCGGATCGGGGATCGGAAGAACCTCCTCGATCTCCGAATCCATGGCAACCGTGATTCCATCCTCCAGGATTGGAATCCCATATATGTAACAGGTGACTGCCGCGCCGTCCGCCTCCGTCAGCACCAGGATATTCCCATCGGAATTGTTTTCAAATTTCAGATCCGAATAGCCGTAGGCAATCATGGCGTCTTCCCCGAGGGGCACATAAGCCACGGTCATGCTGTGGCTTTTCCGTTCGGTAGTATGTAAGCCTGCCTTTACTGCCGCATTGTAGATGGTTGAGGAAACCTGGCAGACTCCGCCGCCAAACTCCGGCACCACCTGTCCCTTGGCATAGGTCGCCGCCTGCCTGTAGCCCTGCGCCTCACTGGTCTCACCGACGATCCCGTTCATGGAAAACTCTTCGCCCGGTGCCAGCAGCGTATTATTGATGGTATCGGCCGCCAGCTTCACGTTATGATCCCGGTCGGCATTGTTGACACTGGCCTCTGTCCGAAACTTTGCCAGACAGGTATAAGCCTCCTTTGCCTGCTCCACATTTCTCTGCGGCTCCGTCTCGGAAACAGCTCCGGTAAGCACCGCACCGTAATTGCCTGATTCAAAAGCCGCCTTTAACTGGGCCAGCAGATCTTCCGTGTCCACCCGGCGTCCCTTTGCTTCCTCCGAATACTGAAAGCCTTCGCCTTCAACATATCTGACAAGCGCCGCGTCCTTCGCCTCCACATCATACTGAGCCGCAATTTTTTTTACCGCCGTCTGCGCCGCGCTCTCCTCATACCGGTCGGCCACGGTATAATACTGCGGCTTCCGCTTTAACTGTGAAATCTGGGATAAACGCTGCGAATCGCTTCCCTCATGGCCCGGCTTGAAGGCTTCTGTCAGAACCTCATCGATATTATACTCCAGAATATTCTCCACCGCATAGATCTCTCCGCCGCAGTCTGCGGTCATGCCCCAGGTATTCCGCGCCGAAACACTTTCCTCCACCCGTGCCTTTGCTTCCGTCATGGTAAGCCCGCCAAGCGGAATGGCTTCCACATAAATCCCTTCACAGAAGGTTTCCTGGTTGGCCAGAATTTTTCTGTGCTCCGCTGATTTTTTTACCAGAAACACGGTGATCACCAGAAGCACCACCAGGATTGCAGCTGCCGCCATACAGAAGATCGGCGCCCGCTCCCACAAATTGAATCGTTTTCTCTTTTTTCTCCAGTCAGGCTGTCTACTGATCATGTCATTCCCCCTGTTATTTCCAATTAACCAACAACCCCTGTTCTATTTATCATATAAAATTTTCTGATTTTTGTCCATAACATCTGTGTTTCAATTTTATGTCAATTCTATAATCGGCGGCTCAGTTTCAAACGATTACGGCAGACGCCATTGCTTCCTCCGGAGTCAAGTTCGTTTCCTGGGAATTTCCATGCGCTGATCCGCCGTCATTCGCGCTGAACTCGCCCTGCGGGCTCAGACAATGGCGCTCGGTGACGACTGCTAGCATGGAAATTCCCGACGGAAGCCTCACATACTCCTGTCGGAACTCAACGGCGTCTGCTTGTTTGCTGATCCGCCGCACGACAGTCTGCCAGCCGTCCCGGTCATATATTCTGTTCAGAATTCACATTTCTTCGCGGATCCACTGCCCAGGCCAGACAGAGGCAACTTCTATATGTGCCGGTTGGCTGGCCTGGGTGGAGCCGCGAAATGCGAATTTCCGCAGCTACGATCTGCCGGGACGG